>JAFXOO010000023.1 GCA_017528675.1 Oscillospiraceae bacterium
CGCCCTGCACCCGCAGGTTTTATTCTGCTAAGTTGTTAGCATTGGTTGGGGGTGGGGAAAAGGAAGGTAACTATTCGCCTGAGGGAACCCAAAAATGGTTTCCATGCAAAAAACAGAAAAAACTTGCTTTTTTAATAAAAGTGTGATACAATAAAAGAGAACATGCGCTGCCCGGCCGGGCAGGCGCATCGAATGTCACGCAAAAGGAGAAGAATTATGTCTGTTTTCCGTGTTTATGTTGAAAAAAAGCCTGCATTTGCCGTGGAAGCACAGTCCGTCCTCGGTGATATCCGCACGGCGCTGCGCCTCGATGTCAGCAATGTCCGGGTGCTCAACCGCTATGACGCCGACCGGCTGACAGAGGAGGATTTTGAACTCGCTGTTCCGACCGTGTTCTCTGAACCGGCTGTGGACGATGTGTATCACACGCTCCCGACACTCGGCCCGTCTGACCGGATGTTTGCAGTGGAATACCTGCCGGGGCAGTTTGACCAGAGAGCCGATTCCTGCGAGCAGTGCATTTCCCTGCTGACCAAGAAGGAGCGCTGCCGTGTGCGTAACGCCCGCATCTACATCATTTCCGGCAATCTCACCGATGAGGATTTCGGCCGCATCAAGCACTACCTCATCAACCCCGTCGAGAGCCGTGAAGCTTCGCTCAAAACCTATGACACGCTGGATACGAATTACGATATCCCGACCTCTGTCGAAACGCTGGAGGGCTTTATCCGCCTGAATGAAGCAGGACTGAACGCCTTCCTCAAGGAGTTCGGGCTGGCGATGGATCTCGATGACATCCGCTTCTGCCAGGAGTATTTCCGCAACACCGAGAAGCGTGACCCCACCATCACGGAAATCCGCATGATTGACACCTACTGGAGCGATCACTGCCGTCACACCACGTTCCTGACCAATATCCAGAATGTGGATATCCCGACCGATTACATCCGCAGCACCTATGACCGCTATCTGACAGACAGAAAGTGGCTGCACCGTGAGGAAAAGCCGCTGACACTGATGGATCTGGCAACAATGGGTGCCCGTGTGCTCAAGGCGCAGGGACTGCTCAACGACCTCGATGAGAGCGAGGAAATCAATGCCTGCTCCGTCAAGATCAAGGCAAATATCGACGGCGAGGAAGCCGACTGGATTCTCATGTTCAAAAACGAGACGCACAACCATCCGACGGAAATTGAGCCGTTCGGCGGTGCGGCAACCTGTCTCGGCGGTGCCATCCGTGACCCGCTGTCCGGGCGTTCCTATGTATACCAGGCAATGCGTGTGACCGGTGCGGCAAATCCGCTTGTTCCGGTGGAGGATACCATCCAGGGCAAGCTCCCGCAGCGTAAGATCACCGTGGGTGCTGCCAACGGCTACAGCTCCTACGGCAACCAGATCGGTCTGGCAACCGGACATGTTGCGGAAGTCTACCATCCGGGCTATGTGGCAAAGCGTCTGGAGATCGGCGCTGTGCTCGGTGCGGCACCGGCTTCCAATATCCGCAGGGAAGCGCCGGTACCTGGCGATGTGGTCATTCTGCTCGGCGGCAAGACCGGCCGTGACGGCTGCGGCGGCGCAACCGGTTCCTCCAAGTCCCACACCCTTGAATCCCTCGAAAGCTGCGGCGCTGAGGTGCAGAAGGGCAACCCCGCCGAGGAGAGAAAGCTCCAGCGTCTGTTCCGCAATCCCGAAGTTACCGCTATGATCAAGCGCTGCAATGACTTCGGTGCAGGCGGCGTATCCGTTGCCATCGGTGAGCTGACAGACGGTCTGGTGATCGACCTGGGCGCTGTTCCGAAGAAATATGACGGCCTGGACGGCACGGAGATTGCCATTTCCGAGTCGCAGGAGCGTATGGCAGTTGTTGTTTCCGCTGAGGATGCAGAGCGCTTCATTGAGGAGGCCGGCAAGGAAAATCTCCAGGCCACCAAGGTCGCTGACGTTGTCGCTGAGCCGAGACTGAAGATGATGTGGAACGGCAAGGCCATTGTCGATCTGTCCCGTGAGTTCCTCAATTCCAACGGTGCCGTGAAGTATACCGACATTGCCATTGAAGCACCGTCCGAAACCTCCAAGGAGATGCCCTCCGATTCCGCAGAGAGCTGGAAGGACATGATGGCTGATCTGAATGTCTGCTCGCAGATGGGTCTTGTGGAGAAGTTCGATTCCACCATCGGTGCCGGCACCGTGCTGATGCCTTACGGCGGCACCTACCAGATGACGCCTTCCCAGGCAATGGCATGCAAGCTGCCTGTCCTGAACGGCGAGACGGACACCTGCTCGCTCATGGGCTGGGGCTATAACCCGGAGATCAGCACAAGAAGCCCGTACCACGGCGCTATGCTTGCTGTGATCGAGTCCATCGCCAAGGTCATTGCAGCGGGCGGTAAGAGAAACCACTGCTGGCTGACATTCCAGGAATATTTCGAGCGCACCCAGAACGACCCCAAGCGCTGGGGCAAGCCGCTGGCAGCGCTGCTCGGTGCCTACAAGGCACAGCTTGAGCTGGGCTGCGGATCCATCGGCGGCAAGGACTCCATGTCCGGTACATTCGAGCATATCGACGTACCGCCGACACTTGTCTCCTTCGCTGTTTCCACGGCAAGCGCCGGCAAGGTAGTTTCCACGGAGTTCAAGCATGCCGGTGACAAGGTGATTCTGCTGATGCCGGAATATGACGGCAACGGGCTGCCGAATTTTGACAGCGTGCGCAGCGTATTCAATAAGATGGAGCAGATCATTGCGGACGGCAGAGCCAAGGCTGTCTGGACGCTCGGCTATGCCGGCGTGGCAGAGGGCATTGCCAAGATGTGCATGGGCAACAAGCTCGGCTTCACATTCTCCGGTCAGCTCAGCCCCTCGGTGCTCTTTACTCCCTGCTACGGCGGCTTCATTGTGGAGCTTGACGGCGATGCGCAGGCAGATGAGCAGACCATCGGTCAGGTGATTGACGAGTACAAGATCTATACGCTTGACTATTCCGTATCGCTCGATTCCCTGCAACGTGCATGGGAGGAGAAGCTTGAAAGCGTATTCCCCTGCCGCATCAGCACAACCAAGGAAACACCGCAGGCATTCAGCTTTGATGCACAGCGTCATCCGGCACCGGCTGTCCATGTGGCACGTCCCCGTGTGCTGATTCCGGTATTCCCCGGCACCAACTGTGAATACGACACAGCAAGAGCCTTTGAAAAGGCGGGTGCTGTGGCAGAGACACTCATTATCCGCAACCTTTCCGCAGCCGACATCGAGGCATCCGTCAAGGCAATTGCCGAAAAGATCGCCAATTCCCAGATCATCATGATTCCGGGCGGCTTTTCGGGCGGCGACGAGCCGGAGGGCAGCGGCAAGTTCATCACGGCATTCTTCCGCAATCCGGAGGTCAGGGACGCCGTTCACAAGTTCCTGCAAGAGCGGGACGGTCTGATGCTCGGTATCTGCAACGGCTTCCAGGCACTCATCAAGCTCGGTCTGGTACCGTTCGGTGAGATTGTAGATATGACGGACGAATCCCCGACGCTGACATTCAACACCATTGCACGCCACCAGAGCATGATGGTCAACACCCGCATCTGCTCCAACAAGTCCCCGTGGCTGGCAGATTCGATGGTTGGCGACATTCACACCATCCCGATCTCGCATGGTGAGGGTCGCTTCGTGGCACCGGCAAGCCTGATCCAGCGTCTTGCAGGCAACGGTCAGATTGCTACGCAGTATGTGGATGTCAACGGCAAGCCGACCATGGACATCCGCTACAATCCCAACACCTCGATGGCTGCAATCGAGGGCATCACCTCGCCGGACGGCCGTATCCTCGGCAAGATGGGTCACTCCGAGCGTAAGGGCACAGACATCTGCAAGAATGTGCCGGGTGCCAAGGATCAGCATATCTTTGAAAACGGCGTGAAGTACTTCCAGTAAGATCCTGTTTTTCACAAACAAAGGCCGCCCCTTTTGCAAGGGGCGGCCTTTATTTACTTCTACAGCGTCAGGCCCTCATAATACTCCCGCAGCACAGCGCCGGATGCGCTGAACTTCTGCTTTTCCTCCTCGGTCAGCGTCAGCTCCAGAATCTCCTTGACACCGTTGCGGCCGATGATGCTCGGCACGCCGATGAAGATATCCCGTGCACCATATTCGCCGCAGAGCTTTGCCGATACGGTCAGCACCGAGTTTTCATCTCCGAGTATCGCCTTGACAATCCGGGTGATTGCCATGCCAATGCCGTAATAGGTTGCACGCTTGGCTTCTATGATCTTGTAGGCAGCCGTGCGTACCTGATCTTCAATCTGCTTCATGTCGTCCACACAGTACTCGTTGCGCTCATCCGCAAGAATCGACGACACGGGCTTGGTCGCCAGCATCACCTGCGAAAGCGGCACAAACTCGCTGTCACCGTGTTCACCGATGACATAGGCGTGAATATTCTTGGGGTCAACCGTGAAGTAATCACCGAGCAGATACCGCAGTCTCGCCGTGTCAAGCGATGTGCCTGTACCGATGACCCTCGACGACCCGAAGCGGCTCAGCTCATAGGTCACCCTCGTCATGATGTCCACAGGATTGGTCGCCACCAGGAAAATGCCGTCAAAGCCCGATCTGACCACCGGCCCCACGATGGAACGGAATACCTCGACATTCCGCTGCAACAGATCAAGCCGTGTCTCTCCCTCCTTCTGGGCAACGCCTGCGGCGATGACCACAATGTCCGCATCCTTGCAGTCCTTGTATTCGCCTGCATAGATCTTCATATTGGATTTGGCAAAGGCAAGTCCGTGGTTCAGATCCATCGCCTCACCCTGTGCCCGTACCTTGTTTACATCAATGAGCACCAGCTCATTGCAGATGCCGCCCTGGTTCACCAGCGCATAGGCAAAGCTCATGCCAACCATGCCTGTACCGATGAGAACAACCTTTCTGCTGTCTGCATTCATTGGTTTCAGCTCCTTTGTTTTCAAGATTTCGGCTGCGTTCGCCGTTACTTCTATTATACACCATACCGGGGAAAATTACAAGTGATTTTTGCGGAAGCGGCGGCTTCCTCATCTTGACATCCTTCCGGCAGAATGCTATAATGAAAGCAGCACAATACAAGGGGGGCGGATGATGGACAATCCCGTATCAGAGGAAATCCTGTTCTCCGGCAGTACGCTGACAGGTCACGGCATGACGGGGGCAGTGTACCTGCTGCTGCCGGTTATAGCATGCCGGGTTTTGCGGAAATACCAGGCTTTGGAGCTTTTGCCGCTGATCTTCGGCGCAGGGGTCTATTTTCTGTCTGTACGGCTCGATGACCTGTTTGTGTATGCGGTCTATGCCGGGATGCCGCAGAGCGCCAAGGCCGTTGCCGCATCGCTGTGGGCAGGTGTTTTCGAGGAGACAGGGCGCTTTCTGATGCTGCGGTCGGCAAGCGGGCTGGTACCGTCCTATGCCTCCGCCGTGAGCTACGGCACAGGCCATGCAGGGCTCGAATGCCTGATCCGGGCGGTGCGTTCCTTCGGCATCGTCCGCACCGGACTGCGCTGCAATGCGGAGGGGCTCTCGTCCTTCACCGCCGGCCTCACGCAGGAGCGTGCCGCAGCGATCACGGAGCAGCTTTCCTACTATGCCAGCCAGTCGCTCCTATGCAGCATTTTTGCCCAGATCAACGCCCTTTGCGCCTTTCTGGTGCATCTTGCCCTCACGCTGCTGCTCTTTCACGGCATCCGAGAAGGCAAGCCTTGGCGTACACTTGCTCTTGCAATTTTACTGCACTGCGGCCTGAATGAGCTGTCCTGGGCTTCCTCCTTCTCCGGAGAACCCATCCTGACACCCCTGACAGGTATCCTTTGCAGTGCAGGGATTCTCGTACTTGTCATGAAGCGCATTGACGGGCGTTCCGTGCTCACGGAGCTGCGCCTTGCCGGTACTCCGGATGATTCAGGAAAGCGCTGACCGACAAATCTATCAGCAAAATGAATGAGGTGGATTATGACTGAACAACGCCAGATTTTCAACCCCTTTCTCCCCCTGTGGGAGCATGTCCCGGACGGCGAGCCGCATGTGTTCGGGGACAGGGTCTATCACTTCGGCTCGCACGACAAGGAAGGCGGCGAGACCTTCTGTATGCTCGACTATACCTGCTGGTCAGCACCGGTCAATGACCTGACCGACTGGCGCTGTGAGGGTACGATCTACCGTGCATCGCAGGATCCGGACTACCCGCACCGGAAGTACATGTATGCGCCCGATGTCGTGCAGGGCAATGACGGGCGGTATTATCTCTATTACTGCATGTCCGGTGATTTCGGGAACGGCGGCTACCACGGCCCGATCAGCGTGGCTGTCTGCGATACGCCTGCCGGAGAATACAAATACCTCGGCTTCGTGCGCTGGCCGGACGGCACACCGATGCAGAAATATGTCTGCTTTGACCCGGCTGTGCTCAATGACAACGGTACGATCCGGCTGTATTACGGCACACAGTATGATTTTGAGGAGCGTGAGGACTTCCCCGGTGAGGGCGAATGCCTCCTGCGCTCGGAGATGGACATGTTTGCCAAGTCCCGTGAGGAACTCCTCGGTACACCGGAGAGCGTCATGGGGCCGTGTACACTCGTTCTGGAGGATGACATGTGCACAGTAAAGGGAGAACCCCGTCACATCATCCCGTACAAGGTCAGAGGCACGGGCTTTGAGGGGCATCCGTTCTTTGAGGCGGCATCCATGCGGAAGGTGGGGGAGAAGTATTATTTCATTTATTCCTCCCAGAAAAATCACGAGCTCTGCTATGCCGTGAGCGATTATCCGGACAGGGATTTCACCTACGGCGGGACGATTGTCTCCAATGGGGATGTGGGCTATGCCGGCAGAAGCGATGCCGAACGGCTCAATATGACCGGTACCACCCACGGCAGCATCGTCTGCATCCACGGGCAGTGGTATGTGTTCTATCATCGTCTGACGCACAAATCCGACTACAGCCGCCAGGCCTGTGCGGAGCGCATCACGATTCTGCCGGACGGCAGCATCCCGCAGGTGCCCATCACATCCTGCGGCCTGAACGGCGGGCCGCTGCGGGGCAGGGGTGCATATCCTGCGCCGATCGCCTGCATCCTCACCAACGGCCATATGCCCCACGGCTCCAACCGGATCTTCACGGAGCATTTTCCCCATGTGACCCATGAGGGCGATGCGCACCTGATTGCCGAAATCGGGGACGGCACCCGCATCGGGTACCGGTATTTCGATTTTTCCGGCGGCTGCACGCTGACGCTGACAACGAGAGGCGCAGCGGGGCGGTATACCGTCACGGACGAGGACGGAACAGTCTTCGGCTCAGCCGTGATTCCCGCATCGGAGGACTGGCTGGAGAGCGCTGTGCCGCTTTCGGTCACGGCCGGTGTGCATTCGCTGGTGCTGCAATGGCAGGGCGGGGAAACGTCGCTCTTGCAGCTTGCATTTTCCTGAATCGCCTGAAAAGAACTCCGGAAGCGCAGTGCCTCCGGAGTTTTCCTGTGAATGGTATGGACTTTTTGCGGTGTTGCCTTAGATCATTCCTTCACAAACGCCATGCAGCCGCACTGGTTCGGGTGGTCAAGAATCTTCACGGGCTTTCCGATGTACTTTATGAGAATGCAGCCGATGGTTGCATCGCCGCCGGCCATGAGAAGGTTTATCGCTCCGGTAAACATCAGCAGCGGATTGTGCAGGATGAGCGATGCGATGCTGATGCCGAAGCCAAGGACGGTCATCGGCAGAAACAGGCCAACGTAATATTGCCCGACAGAAAGCGCTTCCTTGCAGTGGCAGTAGGGTGTCAGGCTCTCCCACATCACGCCGAAGCGGATGCTTTTCCAGTGCTCCTTGCAGAAACCGACCCAGCCGAGTCCGTGCAGGCCCTCGTGAATCACTGTTGTCAGGATAATGAGCAGACAGAACCAGAGACTGGAGCGGCCGAATTCAATCATCAGGCTGATGTCTCTGTTCATCAGCCAGAAGATCACAACGACTGCCACTGCTAACGGCCCTGAGATGACAAATGCCATGATATTCGCCTTCAGAACGGAGATCACGGCGGATTCCTCCCGGTAGCCCTCCGCTGTGAGCTGTTCGGTCAGGCGGCGGGTGTTTTCCAGCCGTTCCTCCATTTCACGATTCGGCTTTTTTGCCTTTTCCTGTTCAGCCATTTCTGTCCTCCCTGTGTTGCAGCAGCGCCACACAGTGCGCCGCAATGCCCTCCTCACGGCCGGTAAAGCCGAGATGCTCCTCCGTGGTTGCCTTGACAGAGATCTGCGAGATGTCTGCCCCGCAGGCATCTGCGATATTCTGCCGCATCAGGTCAATATACGGCCGCAGCTTCGGGCGCTGTGCCAGTACCGTTGCGTCGAGATTGCACAGGACATAGCCCTGCTCGCCCACAAGACGCACGACCTCACGCAGCAGCATCAGGCTGTCCGCCCCTTTATAGGCAGGATCCGTGTCCGGGAAATGCGCTCCGATGTCGCCCAGCGCCGCTGCTCCAAGCAGCGCATCCGAAATGGCATGGAGCAGCACATCTGCATCTGAATGGCCGAGCAGACCGAGGGTGTGGGGGATTTTTACACCGCCGAGGATGAGATCCCGCCCCTCCACAAGCTTGTGAACGTCATAACCGTGTCCGATCCGCATCATTGTAACAGCACCTCCGCAATGGCCCGGTCTTCGGGCGTAGTGATTTTGATATTGGTATAATCGCCTCTCGTCATAAAGACCTTCCCGCCGATGGCCTCCACGAGCTGACAGTCATCCGTGAAGTCGAGCCCGTGCTCCATCGCAAAGTCCACAGCCTCGTAATACAGGCGTTTCCGGAACACCTGCGGGGTCTGGGTTATCCACAGTGACGGACGGTGCGGGGTGTCGGTGATAAGCCCGTCATCCACGACCTTGATCGTATCCTTGACCGGAACACCGAGTGTTGCGCCGCCGAATACCCTTGCATCCCTGATTGTCAGGGCGATATGCTCCGGCTTCACGAGCGGCCTTGCACCGTCATGAATGGCAATGTACTTTGCGTCCTTTGATACAAGCCGCAAGCCCTGCATCACAGACTGCTGGCGGGTTTCGCCGCCCTCCGTGAGGTGGGCAAGCTTCGTGATGCCGAGCTTTTCGGCCTCCTGATGGACGGCATCGAAATACTCCGGCTTCGTGACCACGATGATCTCAGCGATGTCCGGCGTTTTCTCGAACGCCAGCATGCTGCGGCCGACCACATTGCTCTCCCCCAGCGGCATCAGGATCTTGTTGATCCCGCCCATCCGGGACGCATTGCCGGCACAGACCAGAATGCAGGAAGTGTCCGGCGTCCGGTTTGGTTCTGACATGGCATGTCCTCCTGTTCAGTCCCCCCTGCCCTGCCGGTGCATGGGCGTGGGGATGGATTCATTGTTTTTCGGTATCCTCCGCTGTCCCGTCCTGTTCCTGAAGATGGCTGAGTGCATCGAGATAGCCTGCTGTCACGATACCTGCCGGGAGCGCTACGATGGCAATGCCGAAGAAGGACGAAATAATCGTGATGACCTTTCCGGCAGTAGAAACAGCGTAGATATCGCCGTAGCCAACCGTCGTGAGCGAAATGGCCGCCCAGTAGACCGCATCGAAATAGGTATGGAACGTGTCCGGCTCCACGCTGATGACCACGAGCGCCGACACGAGGATATAGCCTATGGCAAGTCCGCCGACCACGAGCAGCGATTCCCGCTGTTTGCGGAAGACATGCAGAATCAGCTCGATGCTTTTGGAATAGCGGATGACCTTGAACACCCGGAATACCCGCAGCGCACGCAGCAGCCGGAAGATCTTGAGAATGCGCAGCGAGCTGCTCAGCGCCAGAATTGTCGGCAGAATGGCGAGAATGTCAAAAATCGCCATCGGTGTGAAAGGATAGAGCAGGAATGAGAGCCTGCCACGGTTCATTTTCAGGTCGGCGGTGGCAAGCCGGAAGATATAATCAATGGCAAAAATGACCGTGCTGACAAGCTCTATGATACCGTAAATGCCGTCTGTGCTCTTGACGGCGATCGGCACCATACTCAGGAGAATGACAAGCATCATTCCCCAGTCATAAAGCCGGCTGAGCGGTTCGTTATCGTCATCGGCTTCGATGATTGTAAACAGCATTCTGCGCATGGTGCTCCCTCCTGGCTGCGGGTAAGATTCTACCTTACTACTATACCATATTCCGGCAGAAAAAGCAAGCCCGGAACCTTGCGTTCTGCTTGTGCATATTCTGTACTATCCGATTAAAAAGGGGTGATACTATGCTTTGCAGAGTTGTTCTGCCGTCGGATACCTATGCACAGAAGGCGCAGCGGGTGCTTGCGGCAAACGGCTATCACAGTGAAATCATCCGCAGTACCTCCCGGGGGATGGGCTGCGGTTACAGCCTGCGTGCTGCGGGCGATTGTGAGACCATACGGGCGCTGCTCTACCGTGAAAACATTCCGGTGCAGAATGTCCGGGACGAGCGCAGCATGCCATGATTGTCAATTTTGATAACGCCGCCACAACCTTCCCCAAGCCCCCGGCTGTCCGGCAGGCTGTGGCGCAGGCGGTCAGCACCTATGCCTCTGCCGGACGGGGCAGTCATCCGCTCGCCGTGCGTGGCTCGGCGCTCGTGTACCGGCTCCGGGAGGAGGCAGCGGCTTTCTTCGGCGGGCAGCCGGAGCATGTCGTCCTGACGATGAACTGCACCCATGCGCTGAACCTCGCCATTCAGGGCATCTGTGCAGGCGGCGGGCATGTCGTCATCAGCCGGCTTGAGCACAACTCCGTGCTGCGGCCGGTCTATGCACTGGCGAAGGCAGGGCGCATTTCCTACAGCATCGCAGACGTATATCCGGAGCCGGAGCGCACACTGGCTGCCTTCCGCAAGCTCCTGCGGCCGGAGACAAAGGCAGTCATCTGCACAATCTGCTCGAATGTCACCGGCCAGATTCTGCCGTGGAAGGAGCTGGGTGCGCTCTGCCGGGAGCGGGGCATCTGTTTTATTGCGGACGGCGCACAGGCATGCGGTGTGCTGGATGTGCAGCTCTCTGACGGGATCAATGTTCTCTGCACCGCCGGCCACAAGGGGCTCTACGGCATCACCGGCACAGGGCTGCTGCTGTCAGACGGGCGCTATCCTCTGCCGCCCCTGATGCAGGGCGGCTCCGGGAGCATGTCTGATCTGCCGGAAATGCCGCCGTTCCTGCCGGATGCGCTCGAATGCGGCACGCTTAACCTGATCGGTGCGGCAGGGCTTTCGGCAGGGCTGCGGTTCGTGCAGGAGAAGGGCACAGCCGCCATCCGCCGGCACGAAACTGCGCTCTGTGATGCCCTGTGTGAGCGGCTGTCCGGCATGGAGGGCGTGACGGTCTACCGCACGGCAGGAGCAGACTATGCGCCGATTGCGGCATTCAATATCCGGAAGCTGCCCTCGGAGGAAGCGGCAGCAGCGCTTGCAAAGGAGGGCTTCTGTCTGCGGGCAGGGCTGCACTGTGCGCCCCTCGCCCACAAAGCCCTCGGCACGCAGGACGGGGCTGTGCGCTTTGCGCCCTCGGTCTTTTCCAATCTCCGGGATACGCTGCGCCTTGCGGCCGCAGTGGAGCGCATCGCTGCGCAGTAAGCGACCCCCGGAGTCCCCTCCGGCAGAGGGTGTGGCAAAAATCCTGCACGTTTTTTAGTGAAATACACGATTTCAGTCCGTTTTGCTCCTTGCCTATTGCAAAACGGACTGAATTGTGATACAATAACTATAAGCGGATTTTTTCAGAACAGGAGGTGAATGCCCATGCATATGCTGCAACTTTCAGCAGCGGCGCTGCTGCCATCGCTGCATGAACTCTGGGAGTCGGTCTTTTCCGTAATCCGGACAATGAAGCCGGTGGATTTCATCGACATTGCAGTGCTGTCCTATATCATCTATTACTTCTTCACACTCATCCGTGAAACCCGTGCAGGGCAGCTCGCCAAGGGTATCTTTTTCCTCGTAGTTGCGTATGTCATTGCCCACATCGCCGGCATGAAGGCGATTCCCTTTATGCTTGAGACCCTTGCACAGAGCAGCTTGCTTGCCATTCTCATTGTATTCCAGCCAGAGGTACGCCGTGCCGTAGAAAAGCTCGGCCATTCCCGCTTCGGCCTGAACAACCTCGGTCTCCTCGGTACGAACGAGGCTGTGGAAACCCAGTGGCGTGAGGCAATTGACGCTGTATGCAGCGCCTGCATGGAGATGAGTGCAACCAAAACCGGTGCGCTCATTGTTTTTGAGCGTCAGACCCGCCTCGGTGAACAGATCTCCAACGGCACCATTCTCAATGCCACCCCCAGCAAGGAGCTGTTCAGCCAGATTTTCTACAAGAACACACCGCTTCACGACGGCGCAGTCATTCTGCGTGACGGTATGGTGCTCGCAGCCGCCTGCTATCTGCCGACCCCGGAACGCAACCAGATCATCAACAAGAAATTCGGTGCCCGCCATCGTGCCGCCATTGGCATGAGCGAGAATTCCGACGCCATTATCGTGGTGGTTTCCGAGGAAACCGGTTCGATTTCTGTGGCTGAAAACGGTGATCTGCGGGAGGATTTCACCTGGAAGCGGCTCCAGGATCACCTGCTGAACCGGCTTCTTGAAAAGCAGCCCAAAAAGCATTCTCTGCGCAGTCTGCTGCTCCGGAAGGATCATGGAACATCCGCAGCCGGCAGCCAGCCGTCTGCTTCCGATACCAAGGGAGAGGAGGTGCGCCATGAAGACGGAATGGATTCCTAAATTCCAGGCAGGGTTCACGAAATTCATCAGCAGAAAGCCTGTCCATATCATCGGTTCGGTTTTCCTGGCCGTGATCCTCTGGTTCACCATTGCCGTGAATATCTACCCGACCACGCCGAAGTCCTTCAGCGGCATTCCCGTGGTGGTCGATCTGACCGGCACTATGGCAGAGGCGAACGGCATGTCGGCTGTCTCCTGGGATACCGAGACTGTCAATGTCACCCTGATCGGTGACCGTTCCCGGATCGGTAACCTCAAAGCAGAGGATCTTGTGGCGTATGTCCAGCCCGGCAATATCTCCAGCGCCGGCGAATACTCCATGAATATCTCAGTGGAATCCACCAACGGCATCACGTTTGAGGTGGAGAGCATTACACCGCCCACCGCCAGGGTCAAGCTCGACAAGATCGAGACCCAGACCTTCAGTGTGGAATCGGACTTCCCGAACATCCATGTCACAAGCGGCCATGCACTCGATGCCGAGGACGTTGTGATTGAGCCTTCGACCATCGAAATCATCGGCCCGTCGGCGCAGCTTGCCGAGATTGACCGGGTGGTTGTCTATTCGGACAAGAAGCAGGAGATCGACGGCACCTTCCAGCTTTACACCAACCAGATCCGCCTCTATACCAAGAGCGGTGCGCTCCTCGACCAGGAACGGCTGACGCTTCCGACCACGGATTTCCAGATCACCATCCCGATTCTGACGACCAAGGAAATGCAGCTCACCTATCGTCTGCTCGGTGCGCCGACAGGCTTTGATCCCGCATGGCTGGCCGAACGGCTGCGCTTCTCGGAGGAGTCGATCACACTTGCCTCGCAGACAAGCTCTGCCTTTGCGGACAAGGATACACTGGAAGTCGGCACCGTCCGCCTGAGCGAAGTCGGGCTGGACTACTCCAAGAATATCCCCATCGAGCTTGATGACGAGTATATCAACCGCAGCGGCATCGAGGATGTCACGCTGACACTGGATGCCGAGGGGCTTGCAACGAAAAACTTCACCGTCACAGGCGAGAATATCTCCGTGAAGAATCCGCCTGCCGGTTACAATTTCAGCGTCGGCACCAAGCGCCTGACCATCACGGTCATCGGCTCCGAGGAGACGCTCGAAAACCTCAAGGCGGAGGATATTGTGGTGTCGGCCGACCTGCTCAACTACGACAACGCCGAGCAGGCTTCCTCCTTCACCTGGCCAGCCGTGATTTCGTTCTACAACAAGAGCGATGTCTGGGCCTACGGTTCTTACAGCATTTCCCTCGACAGAGCGGAAAAGGCTGCTGAACAGGAATAACCAAAAAACGATCCCTGCATCCTTGTTCCCGATACAGGGATCGTGGTCTATCCGGGGACATACACTATTTCTGAGGAAGGTGATATCTATGAACATCCTGCTTATCGGCGGGACAGGCACCATCAGCATGGCGATCACAAGACAGCTTGCAGCAGAGGGGCACAGGCTGTACCTGCTCAACCGTGGCAGCCGGAGCGCTGAACTGCCCGGAAACGTGCAGATTCTCCGGTGCGACATCAACGATGAGGACGCTGTCACTGCGGCGCTCGGTGATTTGCAGTTCGATGCCGTCGGAGAATTCATCGGCTTTGTACCGGCGCAGATTGAGCGGGACATCCGGCTGTTCCGGGGCAGAACACGGCAGTATCTCTACATCAGCTCTGCCTCTGCCTACCAGAAGCCGCCGGTCTCCCCCGTCATCACGGAGAGCACGCCGCTCGTCAATCCCTACTGGCAGTACTCCCGTGACAAGATTGCCTGTGAGGAGCTGCTGCTCCGGGAATTCCGGGAGAACGGCTTCCCTGTGACAATCGTGCGGCCGTCCCACACCTATGACGAGCGTTCTGTGCCGCTCGGCGTCCACGGCAGCAAGGGGAGCTTTGCCGTAATCAGGCGGATTCTGGAGGGGAAGCCCGTCATCATTCACGGCGACGGTACCTCGCTCTGGACGATCACGCACAATTCTGACTTTGCCAAAGGCTACTGCGGGCTGATCGGCAATGTCCACGCCATCGGTCAGGCGTTCCATATCACCTCAGACGAGAGCGTGACATGGAACCAGATCTACCAGATCATTGCAGATGCACTTGGAAAACCGCTGCATGCCGTCCATATTCCCTCGGACTTTTTAGCAGATGTCAGTGACTATGACCTGACCGGCAGTCTCATCGGTGACAAGGCAAACTCTGTCATCTTTGACAATTCCAAGCTCAAAGCCGCCGTGCCCGGCTTCACAGCAACTGTCCGTGCCGACCAGGGCATCCGGCAGACCATTGCACATATCCTGGCACATCCCGAATTGCAGCAGGAGGATCCGGAATTTGACGCATGGTGCGACCGGGTCATTGCTGCCTATCAGAAAACAAAGGAGGCGCTTTCCCATGCTTGATTTTCAGTTTTACAGCCCGACAGAATTCGTCTTCGGCAAGGATACCGAATCCCGTGCCGGCTACTATGTGAGAAAATACGGCGGCAGCAAGGTGCTGCTGCACTACGGAGGCAATTCAGCAAAAAAAAGCGGTCTGCTTGACCGTGTCAAGGACTCGCTCTCCGCTGAGGGCATTGATTTCATCGAGCTTGGCGGCGTGCAGCCGAATCCCCGTGACACCCTCGTGTATGAGGGCATCGAGCTTTGCCGCAGGGAGGGCATTGATTTCCTCCTGGCAGTCGGCGGCGGCTCGGTCATCGACTCCGCCAAGGCAATTGCACTCGGTGTGCCGTATGACGGCGATTTCTGGGACTTCTACAGCACGGAAAAGCGCCCCGCAGCCGCACTTCCGGTCGCAACTGTCCTCACCATTGCCGCTGCCGGCAGCGAGGGCTCCGGCGACTCCGTCATCACCAGAACCGACGGCGGCTTCAAGCGTGGCGCAGGCTCCGATCTGATCCGTCCGAAGTTCTCCATCCTGAACCCGGCACTGACCTGCACGCTGCCCGCCTACCAGACCGCCTGCGGCGCCACGGATATCATGGCGCATGTATTCGAGCGCTATTTCACGAACACCCCGGAGGTTGAGATCACCGACCGCCTGTGCGAGGCGGTACTGATGACGATGGTCAAAGAAACGCCCCGTGTCATCGCAGACCCCGGAAATTACGATGCCCGTGCCAATATCATGTGGGCGGGCATGGTCGCTCACAACAACATCGTGGGTGTCGGCAGAGAGCAGGACTGGAACAGCCACGGCATTGAACATGAGCTCTCGGCGCTGTACGACTGCGCACACGGTGCGGGTCTTGCCGTCATCATGCCTGCGTGGATGGAGTTTGTGTACAAGCACAATCCTATGCGGTTTGCGCAGATGGCGGTGCGGGTATTCGGATGCAGCATGGACTTTGCCCATCCGGAAAACACAGCCCTCGAAGGCATCCGCCGCTTCCGGCAATTCCTGCACAGCATCGGCATGCCGGTCAATTTTGCGGAGCTCGGTGCCAGAGAGGAGGACATCCCTGCCCTGGTGGAGAAATTCGGCATCGGTGACGGCAGAACCGGCGGCTTCGTGAAGCTGTCGGCGGCTGATATCACCGAAATCTACCGCATTGCCGCACACGCTTCTTTATCCTGATACACAAAAACGGATCGCCGGTGGTTTTCTGCCGGCGATCCGTTTATTACGCAATTCTGTTACTTGTCAATCCACCCGGCATACCCCTCTGCATACTGGTCATCCGTAATGGACGTAAAGCGGTTCTGATCGGGGCCAAGATCATCGAGGAAGCCGTTATAGGCCCGGTAGATCTTGTCGTTCTCCGTGTCATACACACGCTCGTACTCACCGATCATGTCGGAATATTTCTCCTGCACAATCGTGTCATCCTTCATCCGCTCCTCAAATGCCTCCATAACCGGATCCGGATCCGTGCCGCCCTGCGTGGAGCCCGACCACTGTGCATTGAAAATCGCCATCCATTCCTGGATGTAGTAATCCGTGTAGGTGAATGAATTGACGATGTGCGCCAGCACCGGCGCCCAGTCCACAAGCCGTCCGGCCTCTGCCCACTGGGCAAGCGTCCCGTTGACCTCCCACATGGCATAATTGATTCCGCCCGTCAGCACAACATCCGGCGCCTCCATCACCACCGCCGAGAAAATGCCTTCCCCGTCGCTGCCCTTCACGGAATCGTAGAACGTCGCATACAATGCCTGATAATCCTGAATCTGCTTATCCGGCCGGAGTGCCTGAATCTCATCCTTGTTGGCAGGCACGCAGCCGTTGTGGACAGTGAAATTCTCTGTGGTACCGGAATACATCTTTTCCATATACTCCTGCACCGTGCCGTTTTCGAGCCAGAACGGCTGACCGAGAAAACCGGCGGTCTGCTGGGACTTGCAGATGTTCATGTGGTCAATGTTACTGATGCCCGCATAGGTTCCTGCCGGTGCCTCCGCTGTCCAGCCGAGCTTTTCGGCATTGCCGTCCCAGGTCACCACCCAGCCCTCCGGGATTTCCACGGTGAAATAGGGGCACTCGTAGAGCGTCCATGTCACATCCTCCCAGGCCGCAGGGCGAATGTTGATCTCAGCCGGCTCTGTCTCAACCGGCACCGGCTCCGCCTCTGATTCCTCCGGCCAGGAATCCTCCTCCGGCAGCGTATCCTCCGGAACCGGAGCATCGGCGCTTTCATCGGGCATGCCGGTCACACTGCTGACCGGCAGATTGACCGGCTCATAGGAAGTCCTGCCGCATGCCGCAGCGCTCAGCAGCAGCAAAGCAGCCGTCAGTGCAGCCAATTGCTTCCTTTTCAACATAGACGTCACCTCTTTCACGCATCGCACCGATGCGGTTGTTGTTTCTATCATTATAGCACATCCGCCTGCAAATTGCAACTATTATCACAAATTTACACGTTTTCAACAGGCGAAATTCTGCAAATTTACAATTTATCCACATTCGACATCCAGCAGCACACCAGGCAAAAGCATTGCCCCCTTCGGCAGAACCGTCGGGGGCAATCGGCTGTGAAATTGTTTGTTCCAGATTCAGCCCAGCTTACCTGCGCTTTCTTCTGCGGGTCAGTGCCATGCCCGTACCGCCGGCAGCAATTGCGCCGAACAGCAGCGGCAACGCAGAAGCATCGCCGGTTTTCGGAGCACCGGACTTTCCGCTGTTGCCCCGGTTGCTGGAGCCCTTGTCTTTCCAGATTGCTCTGACAACCAGATCATCCGTGATCTCGATCATATCACCGGGCTCACCGCAATCCCATCTGTCAAAGACCTTGCCGTCGGGAGCGACGAAGAAGCACTTCGGCAGCGTGAGCTTCTGACCGGGCTTGAGCGTGACGGAATCCATCTCACCGGAACCGCCGTTGGCATCATAGGTTACGTTGCATTCTGTCTTGACCACGAACGGATCAGAGTAGAGATAATAATTGCCACGGCTCTCGCCGTCAATGTTCATATCGGCCTTATAGCGCCAGATCAGCAGCATCTTGGTGCCGCTCTCATTCAGATCCTCCAGCTTTACCAGCTCGGCATCATCGAGGGTGCGCTTTTCGCCGTTTTGCAGTGTAGCCTCAGGCTTCGGCAAAGTGGCGGGATCCTCAACATTGATATCCTGCGCCGGAATCTCCACCACATATTCTGATGCAAACCACGGCTCATCCACCGTCATACCATTGACACCGAACATGTAGTCCCTTGCAATGGCATCCTTATCCTCAAGCGTGTATGTCCACGGCCATATGGTCAGACCTCTGTGACGGCCTGCTCTTACCATGTCCGTGCCATAGCTCTGATACACCGGATTATAGGTTGCATTCCACTGGTCAAGCTGGGAATACAGCACTTCCAGCGCAGCCTCCGGGCTGCCCGCCTGCTTGGTGTACTCCTCAAAGTTCCATGCCTTGATCGGTGCATCCTCAGGGACGCTCGTTCCGAGCGAGCCAATGGAGATCTCCGGATAATCCCGGTAAATCGCCTCCAGGATCGGCTGCTCAAAGGTGATGGTGAACACCTGGTCCCATGCATCGTGCTGATCTACAAGCTCCTTGAACTTTCCGATAATCGCCGGATCGTCAGACTTGAATTCCGTATCATGCACAACATCCTTGTACTTGAATTCCGTGAGGAAGGACTCAAATGTCGGAACCCTGTACTCGTATCTGTCATCCTGTCCATACAGCTTGCCGTCGAATTTTTTGCCATAGTACTGGGAGGAGGCAGGAACCTCATTGCAATCCGGAATGCCCTTCTCACCCTCCCAGAGGAAC
>JAFXOO010000251.1 GCA_017528675.1 Oscillospiraceae bacterium
CTGCCAGACCGGGTTCTATTTCGTGGTGCGGGATACACTGTCCCCTGCCGATGCCATCCGTCTGGTGCAGGAAAGCTTTGCGTTCATCCGTGATTTCGAGGGTGAGATTCCCGGCTCAAAGAAGATTGAGTGCGGCAATTACAAGCTGCACGATCTGCCCGGCGCCAAAGCCGTTGCAGCGGATATGTGTGCCGTATTAGCGGACTGGACTGTGGAGCAGCTCGTCTATCCGGAGGCGTGATTCACTTCTTCCGTCCGAGAATCCGTGGTTTCAGCCACTTCCGGTAAATCACCATCATATTGGACAGGGACACATCATAGCAGAGAAAAAACGGATTCATCACCGCCAGCAATATGGCGCCGCCGTATTTCCCCCAGTCCTCAAACGCTTCCATCAGCTCCGTCAGTCCGAACACATACACTGTGATGCGGTAATAGACGAGCATGCAGAGATTGAAGAAAACAAGCTTTACCAGGAGCCGCACCCACTTTGACGGAAGTCTGTTGAAGTACAGCGTCAGGATGGGATAGCATCCAAAGAACATGATGAAAATCAGCGCTGCCTCCTTGTCAAATGTGACAAAGAGCGACAGCAGCCCCACGGCTGCATAGGTCAGCCATGCCCACTGCGGGCCGACCTCCTCCACAACGACCAGGAGCAGCAGCCCTGCCAGCATCGGGAGTACCAGATACAGGAGCGGGAACACCCCCGTCAGGAACATTCCCATCAGACAGAATGCCGAAACAATGCCGCCGAGTGCGACACGGTAGCTGATGCGGTCTATGACAGTTTCCCTCCCTTCCGGATGCTTTCTTTTTTTATTGTACCAGTTTTCAGATAAATTGTCAAGGAGGCGACAGAAAACGGAATCAAAACAGAGCTACAAAGGGATTCTTCTCATCATACTTTCGGCCTTCTGCTTTGCGTGGATGAACGCCTTTGTGCGGCTTGCCGGAGATCTGCCATCTGTCCAGAAAAGCTTTTTCCGGAACGCTGTGGCGCTCGTGATTGCGGCGCTCACACTGCTGCGGAACCGGAAGGATTTCCACTTCCAGAAGGAGGGCATGGGATTTCTGGTACTGCGGGCATTGTTCGGCACCATCGGGATTTTATGCAATTTCTACGCCATTGACCACCTTGTCCTGTCAGATGCATCCATGCTCAACAAGATGTCTCCGTTCTTCACACTGCTGTTCTCCTGGATTCTGCTCAAGGAAAAGCTCAGACCCGTGCAGGCTGCGGCTGTTATCACAGCATTTCTTGGCAGTCTGCTTATCATCCGGCCAAGTCTGCATTTCACAGATTTTTCTGCATCCTTTGCAGGGCTCTGCGGCGGCATCGCTGCGGGTGCAGCGTATGCAATGGTACGCATTCTCGGACAAAAGGGCATGAACAAGACGTTTATCGTGCTGTTCTTTTCCGGCTTTTCCTGCCTGTGTACAGCGCCGTTCCTGCTGCTGGACTTTCATCCGATGACATGGGTACAGCTTCTGATGCTGCTTGGTGCAGGTCTTGCCGCCGCCGGCGGACAGTTTTCAATCACCGCAGCCTACTGCTACGCACCGGCAAAGGAGATCTCGGTCTATGACTATTCCCAGATTATCTTTGCCACCTCACTCGGCTTTTTCCTCTTTGGAGAGGTACCCGATATATGGAGCTTTATCGGCTACGGCATTATCATTTTTGCCGCCGTTGGCATGTTCTGGTACAACCAGATCTACCAGAAGCAGAAGTCATCCTGAGCCCATGCCGCACCGGGACACAAATTGCCCCCTCAGAATTCCCAACGCCATAGTATTGCCTGACCTGAAGTCAGGCGTGCTATGGCGTTTCTGTTTGCCATCATCCGGATCAGATGGGAGCAGGCAAGGTCTGGCAATCCGGCCTTGAAAGCCATGATGTCCCGCTCTCATTACAACCTGAAACCAGCTTTTGCCGGACAGATAATCCTGCTATCACGCTTCACCCATTTCTGTATCATCCTAAAATCACCCGTTTTTGGGTAAACGGGTGATTGATTTCTGACGCTTTTTGTGCTATAATTAAGACAATGTATTATAATTATATAATATATAATACAACCAGATAAAGGAGAGATGGCAATGAATAGAAAGCTGAAACGGATCGTTTCTGCTGCTGCTGCCGCTGCGGTGATTCTACAAGCCTTTCCACTGCTGACTGTGGCTGCTGAGCAATCGTCCGAAGCTGCTGAGGCCGAGGAACGTCTGCGCACGGAACTTGAAGCGTGCTCAGAACTGTATCCGGAAGGCGCCTTCGGCTTCCTGTCCGAAGGACAGACCATTGCAGAAAACGGCAATATCCTTGCTGTGGATGTTGTACGTTCTGGCGACACATCGCAGGCTGCTTCCGTTGAGCTGAAAACCCTCGACCTGCCTGCACAGTACGGAACAGACTATGTGATTTATGACAAGACCGGGTTTGAAAAGCGGTATCCCAATGCCGATGACGTCGGCATTCCGGCGGCACAGGGAGAGCTTCTGACATCTTTGCCGGAAACAGCGGAGGAGGCACCTGTGGAAGAAGCTCCTGTGGAAGAAGCTCCTGCGGAAGAAGCTCCTGCGGAGGAAGCTCCCGCTGAGGAAGCTCCTGCCGAGGAAGCTCCTGCCGAGGAAGCTCCCGCTGAGGAAGTTCCTGCGGAGGCAGCTCCTGCTGAGGAAGCTCCTGCGGAGGAGGAGGTTCCGCCGATCACTTCTCTGCGGCAGGCATATTCTGTGGTCACCGGTGAACAGGCCAACACTACCAACTGGCGTGGCACCCAGACTGAATTCGAGATGTTCGCCGGCGCTTCCAAAGCAGCCGACAACGAGCTGATTAACGCCGTTGACGGTGCTGTCTTTACACTGGACTTTGCACCGGGCGAGTTTCACAAGATCGTATACTTTGAACCACTGAACGACGATCTTGCTGAGTGCGACGAGTCATCTGCACTGATGCTGGGCAACGCCACAGCAGGTGTTCTCACAGACCGCTCGCAGTTCACTGTGAACATTGAGGATGATGAGGCTTCCGAGGAGATCGTATTCTCAATGCTGAACACCGATCTGGTCGTGAAACAGGATGCAGAATTTGCCGAGATCACGGTCAAGCGTCTTACCGGCCTGGATTATTATGCCAACGCCGTGGTACAGACCTTCTCCAAGACGGCAGTTGCCGACCAGGATTATGCACCGCTGAACAGCCTGTCTGTGTATTTTATCCCCGGCCAGGCCGAGCAGAAGGTGCAGGTTCCGCTCTACAACGGCAGAAAAATCGGTGATTCCTTTGTTGTTGCACTCAAGAAGGATGCTGTCCATGCGGAGGAAGGCCATGAGGAAACCACAGTATGGTTCGGTGAAAAACCGACAAGCCTGAGCCGTCTGGGTCTCCCGGTTATGGCACCCCTGGCGCAATCTGCTGCGGATCCCGTGTTCTCTGCCGTTCCGAAGTCAGAGAGCATATCGGATCTTCTGAAAAGCATCACTGCTTTAAGATTTCAGGATAATCCGCATACCACTAAGGTGATCTCCACAAATCTTGAAGCCTACACGCACAGCTCAGTCTGCCTGGATCAGACTGAAACTGTCAGTCAGTACTTCAGCGATCTGAAGGGCGCAGATGGTGTCACCGCTTCCACAAGACTCTATGACCACTCCTCGAACTGGGCAGTTTTCACGTCAATCAACTATTATGGCAAAAACGGCTCTCTGCATACTGCAAGAGGCGAACGGGTCTGTCATACCGTCCCGGACAAGGCTAACCAGGACGACACTTCCTACACAGATTACTTTGATCTGACCTATTCCGAGGCTCAGAACGGTAATATCTGGGTAAGGGTCA
>JAFXOO010000252.1 GCA_017528675.1 Oscillospiraceae bacterium
AGGCAATACCGCACAGAGCTGGTGGTACAGATGCGCAGTCAGATTTTTCGTCAGATTGAATAGAAATGACGCCGCTGGGCTGACGCCCAGCAAGGAATTTCTGTGCAAGATGACGGAAAAGATGCAAGCAGATGTGCCGCCAAGCCGCCAGGCGGGCTTTGTGCGGTGTTGCCTTAAGATTACTTGAAGGCAGTGAACAGCTCACCGATGAGCGGCAGCGATCTTGCCTTGCCCTGGAGTGCGCTGATGAACAGCAGAAGCCAGCCGCCAAGCTGTGACAGCGAGATCACCGCAGACACCAGACCTGCCAGCAGGCCGCCGACAAACGGGATGTAGCCGAGGATCTTGGTGAGAATCACGCTCACGATGCTTGCAACCACATTGTAGATCAGCAGGATCAGACCCTGATTGGCATAGAACTTGCCAAACAGAGACTCCGGCTTTGCCACCAGCGGAATCCAGAACAGAATCGGGAAGCTCGCCACAGCGGCAACGCCCTTGTTCTGCTCGATGTCCTCAGGGGTGAACATATCGTTCTTATCTGCCAGCACCTTGTCTTTCATTTCGTTGAAGTCCATTGTTGTTTCCTCCTGTATGCTTTATTTTTGATAGCTGTCGTCAAGTGCCGTGATCGCCGCAATGAAGCCGGCCACATCCTTGAAATCCTGGTAGACCGATGCGAAGCGGATATAGGCAATGTGGTCAAGATCCCGCAGCTCCTCCAGCACAACGGCACCGATTCTGTCGGAAGTCATCTGACTGTTCCATGTGCTGGCATAGGTATCCTCCACCTTGTCCGCAATCGCATTGACCTGCGCAATGGTGACCGGACGCTTCTTGATGGCATGATAGATGCCGCTGAGCAGCTTGCTGCGGTCATACGGCTCAATCGAACCGTCACGCTTCAGGACGATGCGCAGCGGCTGTTCCACGATCTCATAGGTCGTAAAGCGCTTGCCGCATTTCAGGCATTCTCTCCGCCGGCGCTTCCGTTCATCGGATGGCCGTGAATCGATGACCTTCGAGTCCTCAAACCCGCAGTAGGGGCATTTCATCAGCGTCACCTCATTTCGGTAAGATCCCGGCTTGACCGGATACATTTATTATACCAGAGAAAAGTCCTTCTGTCAATGTGGAATTTTCACAGTATTTCACGGCTTTTCAGTCGTTTCTCCGGCTTTTTTCTCAATGCTGCCGATCATATAGGACAGCATCCGGTAGCTCCCGACCAGATCGGAAATGCCCCGGTAGCTGGAACGGTAGAGCTCCAGAATCACGGAGGAGTCCGGGCTGGTGGTGTGCAGAACCTCCAGAAAGCTGCGGATCCGGAAGCTGCCCGCCCCAAGCGGCAGGCAGTCGCCCTTCTCACCGTGGTCGCTGATATGGACATGGCAGACCCTGGAGCCGAGCATGTGCAGCATATTGACAGGCACTTCCCCTGCCCGGACAGCCTGCTTGACATCGAGGACAAAATGCGCATCCTCACCGAGCAGGCGGCTCATCTCCCGCAGGAAATGCAGCTTCCCGCTCTGGCAGCGCTTGACATTTTCCTGCGCAACAATGATACCGTATTCTTTCCCCGCCTTCGCAAGACGCAGGAAGCGCTCACAGTAGAACTCCGGTGAAACAGCAAAGGGGTTCTCGTTCCCGTGGAACACAAAGACCTCTGCTCCGAGCGCCTGCATCACCTCAAAATAGCGGCGGTAGTAGCCGATCATGTCCTCAACCCTCCGCTCATAATCGGAAAACAGCATCGAGGATTCAAGCGGGCAGGTAAACGGATGCACAGCCCGGCAGGTCACGCCGTAATGCTTCAGCATGGATTGCAGCGTATGCACCCGGGTGCGTGTGATATCGCTGTCTGCATTGATGAACAGCTCTGTGTGCGTGATGCCGTTGAGCGCAAGCTCATAGAGGGCATCCTCAAGATACTGCGGATACAGACATGCTGTGGAAACGCCAGCGTGCATGGAGCACCTCCTTTCCGGAGCCGGACGGCGTATACTGCGGTATCCGGCGATTCGTTCTCAATTATAAATTATAACATACTTCAGCCTCCGCTGCAAGCCAATCCGGCACGATTCGTGGATTTGTACAACGGAACACACGGATTTCATACAGCGATTCCACCAACCCGCAGAAGAACGGTGCCGCAGCCCCTCAGAAGATTTCCGGAAAAAGCGAAAAAGCCCTTGACAAACCCGGAAAGCTGTGGTATAATATTGAAGATTGTTCAGGAAAGAGCAATCCGCTCCGGAACCGGAGTGTCCATTCCTTGCCTGATCATCAGGCGAAATCCAAAAGGAGGTGCAGTCAAAATGGCAAAGCTGAACGAATCTTACGAGGCAATGGTCGTTTTCAGCCTGAAGAAGGATGAAGAGGCAATCCAGGCACTCGTAGCCAAGTTCAAGGCTCTCATCGAGAAGAACGGCACACTGACCGAGGAAGTGAACGAGTGGGGCAAGCGCAAGCTGGCTTACCCGATCAACTACGAGGCTGAGGGTTACTATGTGCTCTACACATTTACCGCAAAGCCTGAGTTCCCGGCAGAGCTGAACAGAGTTCTGAACATCACCGACGGCGTTCTGCGTGCTCTGGTTACCACCAAGTAAGCAGGCGGACAAGCGTGATTTCTTCAATGCACTGATGGATGGGAGGTACTGATATGTATAACAGAGTGATTCTGATGGGCAGACTGACCCGTGACCCGGAGCTGCGCACAACCCAGAGCGGTATTACCATGTGCCGTTTCAGCATTGCGGTTGACCGTAATTTTGCGAAGCAGGGTGAGGAGCGTCAGACCGATTTCTTTGACATCACAGTCTGGAGACAGCAGGCAGAGTTTGTCAGCAAGTACTTTTCCAAGGGTCGCATGATCCATGTGGAAGGCAGATTGCAGAACGACAACTACACTGACCAGAACGGGAACAAGGTCTACAGAACCTCCATCGTTGCAGATCGGATTGATTTCTGCGGCGACAAGCCCGCAAACGGCGGCGGCCAGTATGGCGGCCAGTCCTATGGCGGCGGTCAGTACCAGCAGCAGCAGTACGGCGGTCAGTCCTACGGCGGTCAGCAGTACCAGCAGCAGCCCGCTCCCCAGCAGGCTCCCCCGCCCCCGCAGGCAGCAGTCAACAATGCGCCGCAGCCGATCGAGCTGGGCGACCTTGGCGACTTTGAAGAAATTCTCAGTGACGGCGAAGTACCGTTTTAAAATCGAGTAAAGGAGAGTATTGATATGGAACGTGAAAGAAGTTCTCGTCCTTCTAAGCGCCCTCGCAAGAAGGTTTGCATGTTCTGCGTAGACCGTGTAGAGAAGATCGACTACAAGGATATCGCGAAGCTGAAGAAGTGCATGACGGAAAGATCCAAGATCCTGCCCCGCCGTGTCACCGGCACTTGTGCTTTCCATCAGCGTGAGCTGACAGTTGCCATCAAGAGAGCAAGACACATCGCTCTGCTCCCGTATGTAAGCGACTGAGCTGTGAATCCTGAAGAACCTTCCCGCATGGGAGGGTTCTTTTCTGTACAGCCGCCATAAAGCGGACAGCGCATCCGGAAAGAACGCAGAAATCTGCAAAAGTGCTTGCATTTCACACCGTAATCGTGTATAATAATACCATGACGGCTATTTCAGAGCAAAAGGAGTAACAGTATGATTTTATTAGATGAACTGAAAGTGGAGCTGACCGGCTACCGCAAGGAGCTTGCGGAGCTGGGCGAGGTGCTGAACATCAGCAAGGCCAGGGAGGAGGTCACCGACCTCCAGGCACAGGCCGCCGCAGACGGCTTCTGGGATGATCTGGAGAATTCCCAGAAGGTGCTCCAGCGCACCAAGCAGCTCGAAAACAAGATTGCCGGCTATAAGCGGCTTGAGGATAAGCTTGACGACCTCTTTACCATGCTGGAACTTTGCATGGAGGAGGAGGACGAGGATATGCAGAATGAAATCGTCGGGGAAATGGCGGATTTCAAGCAGACCCTCGAAAGCAAGCGCCTCGAAACACTGCTTTCCGGCGAATACGACAGCAAGAATGCCATCCTGACCTTCCACCCCGGTGCAGGCGGCACCGAGGCACAGGACTGGGCAGAGATGCTCTACAGAATGTATAACCGCTGGGCAGAGCGCCATAATTACAAGGTACAGCTTCTTGATTATCTCGACGGCGATGAGGCGGGCCTGAAAAGCGCCTCCATCATGGTCGAGGGCGAGAATGCCTATGGCTTCCTGAAGTCCGAGGCAGGCGTGCACCGCCTTGTGCGTGTATCGCCGTTTGATTCCTCCGGCAGACGCCAGACCTCCTTTGCAGCAATTGAGGTCATGCCCGAAATTGACGACAGCATCCAGGTGGACATCCGTCCCGAGGACATCGAGATGGAGGTATACCGTTCCTCCGGTGCAGGCGGCCAGAAGGTCAACAAGACCAGCTCTGCCGTGCGTCTGATTCACAAGCCGACCGGCATCGTGGTCTCCTGCCAGACACAGCGCAGCCAGTACCAGAACCGTGACTATGCGATGAAGATGCTTGTGTCCAAGCTCGTGGAGATCAAGGAGCGTGAGCACCTCGAAAAGATCTCCGACATCAAGGGTGTCCAGAAGGAAATCGGCTGGGGCGCACAGATCCGCTCCTATGTCTTCATGCCCTACACCCTTGCCAAGGATCATCGCACCGGCTTTGAAAACGGCAATATCAACGCTGTGATGGACGGCGATATTGACGGCTTTATCCACGCCTACCTCAAGGCAATGTCCCATGGCACACTGGAGAAGTGATCCCCCGCTCCCAACCCCCTCCCCATCAGGGAGGGGGTTTTTTGTACAAAAATTTTCTAAATCCTATTCCCTTTTTCCGGAAAATCTGGTATAATAGAAATACCGATCAAGAAAGAGAGTTGCATCATTTTGAATAAATACCAGAAGCTGGCACAGAACACAGTCATTTTTGCCATTGGTTCCTTTGGCTCAAAGATTTTGCTGCTGCTGCTGACACGGCTGTATTCCGGCAATATCAACCCCGGTGACACCAGCACCAAGTCGCTGCTGGAACAGACGGCCAATTTCATCATTCCCGTCATCACCTTCTCCATCGCAGAGGCCGTCATCCGCTACGGGCTTGACAGAGATTACAATAAAAAAGAAGTCTTTACCTCCGCCTGCATCGTCGAGCTTGCAGGTGCAGCGCTGCTGCTGCTGTGTTCGCCGCTGCTCATGCTGCTGCCGTATACGGACGGCTACATGGTTTTCCTGCTGGCCTATATTCTCGCCTCCTCATTCCGGCAGCTCTGTTCGCAGTTTGTCCGGGCACGGGATCTGACAAGGCTCTTTGCACTGGACGGCATTTTAGCGACGCTGTCGCTGTTCCTGTTCAATGTGCTGTTCATCTCCGTGCTGCACTGGGGCGTTCACGGCTTTATGCTGGCGGTATTCCTGTCGGATTTCTGCTCCGGATTGTTCCTGTGGATCGTGGCGGGGCTTGGCAAATACTTTGACCCCCGGCGTTATTATAACCACGACATCACCCGCACCATGCTGCGCTTTTCCATTCCGATGATTCCGACGGCGGTGCTGTGGATTATCACGGGATTCTCGGACAGAGCCTTTGTCCGCTACATGGACGGCCATGCGCTGAGCACGGATGTGGGCGAAGCGGCAGCGGGCGTTTATGAGTATTCCTCCAAGGTGCCCAATCTCCTGCAAATGGTCTCGACCATCTTCTTCCAGGCGTGGAATATGTCCGCCATCAAGGAGAACAGCTCCAGGGACAAGGGCGAATTCTACCGCCGGATTTTCTCGAACTACCAGGCGTTCATGTTCCTGTCGGCAGGCTTCATGATTCTGCTCATCCAGCCGCTCTGCGGGCTGCTCATCAACTACAATGTCTATCCGGAATACACCCGGTGCTATCTCTACGCACCAATCCTGACGATTTCGGTAGTCATGCTGAGCTTTGACCAGTTCCTCAGCAGTGTCTACGTTGCCACACAGAAAACCAGCCACAGCATGTGGACAGCGCTCATCGCTGCGGGGACGAATATCATCCTCAACATTCTGCTGATCTACCGCTGGGGCGTGCAGGGCGCCGTCATTGCGACCTTCGCAAGCTATTTTGTGTGCTATCTCGTGCGGATTGCAGACACCCGCCGCCTGATCTATTTCAAAGTCAGCCACGGGCGCTTCCTGCTGAATACCGCAGTACTGTTCGGCATGAGCTGGTTTGCCACTACCACACCGGCGCATTATCTGC
>JAFXOO010000253.1 GCA_017528675.1 Oscillospiraceae bacterium
CGTCATTTGCCACGACCTTCGGCACGGAGAACAGCTTCTGGTCATTGTGCGGGTTGGCATTGTACACAATGCGGAACAGCTTATAGACATTGAGCATCAGATAGGAGGAGATCTCCTTGATGAGCGTGATGCTGTTGGCCTTCTGCGCGAGCGAGAAGAGCAGCGAGATGGAGTTGTTGATGATCTTGCGGTTGAACGCCACAACCTCCGGGCTGGGCATACTGTTGTTGCCGTCGTCGTCCGGGATATCCTCAATGGACAGAGTACGTCCCTCCGGTTCCGGCGTTCTGCCAAGCAGATAATCACAGGATACACCGTAATAATCAGCAATCTTCACCAGGAAGTCCAGGCCGCATTCCCGGATGCCCTTCTCGTAGTGCGAAAGAAGTGCCTGTGAAATACCAAGGTCGGCAGCAGCCTGCTTCTGGCTGATCTGGCGCTCCTTGCGCTGCAATGCGATGATTCTTGGAAAATCCGAATTCATGGTAAGCTCCTTCCTGCTGAAAAGCTGGGGCTGATTTGGCGATAAAGTGCATCCCTTTGCACATTTTCGTCTATAAATATATTATAGCGCAAATTATACTATATGTAAATACCGCAAATCGTGGAAATCTGGTTTAAAATATTACTCTCAGTTGTACAAAACCACAAGGAGCACAAATCAGATATCTATTTTTTGTGTATTATTACTAAGGAGGACGTTATGAAAGGTTATCATCTGAGTCTGTACCGCCATGGCCGCACCCGTGCCAATGAGGAAGGCATCTACATCGGAAGCACCGACTATCCGCTGACTGACATGGGCTGCGCTGAGCTCTCCGGCAAGCTCGATCAGTATGAGTATCCCCGTGTACAGCGTGTTTACAGCAGTCCGCTTTGCCGATGCACGGAAACGGCAGAGATCCTGTTCCCGGAACACGAGATCTACACCATTGAGGAACTGCGGGAGCTGAATTTTGGTTTATTCGAGGGAAAATCCGCTGTAGAGCTGGTCGGACGGGAGGATTACCGTACCTGGATCAAGGGCGGGGCACCGGATGTCCGTCCTCCTGAGGGTGAAAGTGCTGAGGAGCTCTGCATCCGCTCATATAAGGCAATCAGCCGCATCCTGATGGACATGATGGAAAATGATTTCAGCCATTGCGCCGTCATCACACACGCCGGCGTTATCAGCAATCTGCTGGCCTGCTTTGGTCTGCCAAAGATACCTGCAAAGGATCTGCACTGCGAGTCGGGTGAGGGCTTTGAAATCATGCTCACCGCCCAGATGTGGCAGCAGGCACAGGCCTTTGAAATTCTCGGCATGACCCCTTATTCACGGGGCTGAGCCCTACATAGCGGCAAACGGCCGCAGGAAAGGGGCATTTGCATGGAGATGGCATACTTCCGGGAGCTGCATCGGTTTTCCCGCAAAGCGCTGCGGGGGCATTACGGTACTGCATGGGCTGCGGTGATGCTGGAGCTGCTGCTGCGGCTGGGAAGTTGGCTTGCACCTGCGATCTTCGCTGCCGTCTGCATACGGCGGGGAACGCTCTCCCCTGCTGCCCTGTTCACGGACTGGCGCTGGGCACTTGCAGCGTCGCTCTGGTGGCTGCTCTCCTTCTGCATCCGGGTACCTGTACAGTGCAGCGTCCGGAGCTGGTTCACGAGCATCACAGAGCTTTCGCTGCCAGGGCAGGCCCGCTGTTTTTTCCCGACAGCCAGACGCTATTTTCATGCACTGTATTTCTTTGGGACAACGGAGCTCGTGCGCTCGTTTGCCATGCTGCCGCTGCTGCTCGCCGGCACCGGCACGCTTTTGCTGCTCCGGCAAAGTACAGGCATCCCGGAGGGCGGACTCTGGCTCTTTGCTGCTGTACAAGGGCTGGCGGCTGTGTTCTGGGCCGGCTGGTATGAACTGCGCTTTTCTGTAAGTCTCTCGGCTGTGCCGTATCTTTACCTCAACGACCCTCACAGAGGCGTGTTCCGATCCATCAGAGATTCCCGGCGCATGCTGTCCGGCCATCATCACCGCCTTGCTGCGGCAGTCCTCCCCTATGTGCCAGCGATTCCGCTGACCGGGCCGTTTCTGCTGCCTTGTCTGATGACCGACCTGACTTTATTCTTGCAGCTACGGATCCGGGAATATGAGCAGGCTGCATTTTCGGGAGGAAACCATGTCTGAACTGATCTATGTAATGCGCAGGGATTCGCCCTGCACAGCAGAGCAATTCCTGCGGCACGACTGCGGGATGTCACGTCGGCTGTTGTCCCACCTCAAGGCGACAGGCGGCATCACTGTAAACGGGCGTATCCTGCGGAGCATTGACACGGTACATCCCGGTGACACGATTTGTCTGCATATGGACGATGCGCCGAACATTCCCCCAAATCCCGCATTGCATACCGAACTGGTCTATGCAGACGAGGAACTGTTCCTGTTCAACAAACCAGCCGGCATGCCCGTTCATCCGAGCCTGCACCATGCGGATGATACACTTGGAAATGCCTTTGCTGCGCAGTTTCCGGGAATGACCTTCCGGCCGGTTCACAGGCTTGACCAGGACACCTCAGGACTTGTCGCCGTGGCAGCCAACCCTCTTTCGGCATCGACGCTTCCCGGCAGGCTGCATAAGACCTACCTGGCACTTGTCACAGGAATGCCGCCCGACGAAGGTATCATTTCCGTCCCGATCGGCAGGATGCCGGGCAGCATCATTGCACGCCGCACGGATCCGGACGGAAAGCCTGCTCTGACACGATTCCGCACGCTTGCACGGGGAAAGTATAGCCTTGTTGCAGTGCAGCTCGGAACAGGACGCACCCACCAGATTCGGGTACATATGGCACACATTGGCTGTCCCCTTGCCGGCGATGGCTTATACGGCGGCTGTCAGGAAGACCTGTCCCGCCATGCACTGCACTGCGCCGTGATGCTGTACACCGACCGCCATGACGTACAGCACACCATCTCAGCCCCGCTCCCGGAGGATATGCGGCGGCTGACATCGTGGGCTGGTACGACGGATAAGATCGCATTTGCATGAAAAACCCTCCCCGATGGGGAGGGAATGGACAAATCAGAGAAGATAAGAAGACTACATCAGCCACGTTTCGCTCGTCCGCATTCCTGGCAGAAATTGCCCTGATTCTCAGTACCGCAGGCACATTTCCAGGGACGTGGCTTTCCGCATTCAGGACAGAATTTGCTCTCCGCACGGCAGCCGCACTGGCATATCCAGGAATGATCCACAGGCTTCGGCGGTTCCAGCGGACGCCCGATACCAGGAATATGCTCCGCCGGATAGACCTTACAGGACGGTATTTCAGGAGGTGTATAGCGCAGCGGCGTGCTACGCTGAGGAACCCGCAGCGCCGAAAGATCTTCCCGCTGCTGCAAACGACCGAGATCAGAATCAGCACTGCCGAGCAGGATGGAAGTCACCTCAATCCCAAGCTGCGCAGCATGGCCGTTTTTCATTAACTTTCGCACTTCCTTGCAAAGAGCCGATATCTCACGGCCAAGCTGATCGACAGGGACTTTACCGTTACAAAGCGCAGATGCAGCGGACATAATTGCATCCCGCACCTCCGCATCAAGTGCTGCTCCAAACTGGCTATAGCGGTAGGATCCTTGCACATTGCCTGTAACAGTCCGGTAAAACAGTACCGGATCCGCAATCCGGCAGGAATACATGCCCCGGATCGTAACGTTTTCAGTGAACGAACTGCCCGGAGCAGCAATCTGACCAGGAAGAGTAACAGAGAAGGGATGGTTGATAAACTCATGCAGGTTGATATAATAGATCCGATGGTTCAGATATGGGGCATCTCCGCCATAACTGATACGCCTCCCGAATTCCTTTAAAAGGCTTTTCGGATTCTTCGGGGAATGGAACATGTACTCCCCCGGTTCCTGGTAAACTGCCACCACAGCACCATTATCTACCACAAGCGCACATTGCCCTTCGTTCACAATGATAAGAGAGCCCTCGGTAATCACATCCTCACTGCCGCCGGTATTACCGCTGTTGGCACCAGTTCGTTTATGACCACGCACAAGCATTTCGCTCTGCGGCATTGCATCACAGTAAAAAACTTCCTTCCATTGATCTTCCCACATACCGGCAGCCGCTCCGGTTGCGGCCTTGATGATACCCATGAGCATACCTCCAGTCTTTTAATCTATTGTAGCATATCAGAACGATAATTGCAAGCAATATCCGTAAAATAACAAAACCGCCTCCCAAAGGAAGCGGTTCTGAAACATGCCGGCACCTATCTAATTTTCCAGGCCGTGACCAGCCAAGTATTTTCGACGTAAAAGAGCTTAACTGCCGTGTTCGGAAAGGGAACGGGTGGGACCTCTTTGCCATCGGCACCGACTGAGAACAGAACAAAGAATAATGCAAGAGAACAACTCAGAAACATTAGGAAAAGTGTTCGACCGATTA
>JAFXOO010000254.1 GCA_017528675.1 Oscillospiraceae bacterium
GGCACCGGTACTCTTGAGAACGTCCTTGCCGATCTTCATCACATCGAATTTATCTGCGAGGTCATTCTTTCCGAAAATAACGTTGCCGACCTTATAAAGACCGTCCTTCTTGTCTCCGAAGCTTATCGTAGCATTTTTCAGATCCTTGAAGCTGTTTATTCCGTTTTCTTTAAGCGGGTGATCCATAAACTGATCTTTGAGCGGAACGCCTCCGCCTTTATTGAATTTGAGCGTGAAGGACAACGAAGATTTTCCGCTTTCCCATAAGCCCTTTAAAGAAGCCATGCCAACCTCTTTACCAAAACCGCTCCACGATTTGTCGCCGTCACTCATCAGGTAATTCGTGCCGCTGACTATCGCACTGCTTCCGGTCTGGAGGACAGCTCCGGCGGCCCACCTTGCAGCCGGTCCGTACATATAGCCGAATCCGTCTGCCGCACCCTCAGCCGCACCTTCCATTGTTCCTTCAAACACTGAATCAGCGACCAGGTCGAACCAGTCCTTCTTGTCTCCGTCCTTGGCAAAAGCATTTTTGATACAGTTGACCGTGACTTTTGAAATTATCTTTTTACCTGCACCGACGAGTGCCATTGCCGCAATGAAACCTGCTGCCGGCGATGCAAATGCAACTACCAGACAAAGTCCCACTATGACGACGGCTGCCGCCGCAAGTTTTACGAAACTCTTCCAGTGATCCTTGATGAACGTTCCGATCTTCTCAAGAGTATCACAAGCCCAGTTGACTGCTGCCTTACCGAGCTCATAAACGCCCTTTGCGAATTTCTTGAGTCCCTCTTTGGCTCTGTGGAAGCCTTCGGCAATATCCTTGCCTCTATCACACAGCCAGCCCCAGGCTTTCTCGCCCCACGATTTCTCTTTCTGAGGCTTCGGAGGCCTTGCCCATGGATTGACTTTGTAGAATTCTTCTTTATTTCTCCGGACATCAGATGCAGCTTTGTTATCTATGCGTCTTACAAGATCGAGGAAGCTGTTTCCTTTTTCCCTGACCTTGACTGCATTTTCAACTCTCTGCTGCTCGACTTCGATTCGCCTGTCTACCTCAGCAACTGCACCGGAAAGTATACCGACACCGCCGTTCATGTTGTAGGCAGCGCTTCGGATATTCTGGAAGCTCTGCACCATCCGCCGGGATTTGCCAGCAAGAGAACTGAAATCAGACTGGAAGTCAAGTACCGCTGCGCCATTGGACAAACCGCCGGCATTCAGTTCAATTCGCAAGTTATCACCCCTATTCCTTGATCATGTCATGTATCACTGCATCCACCCATTCATGGACAACATCGCCCTCAAGCGCATATCCCTGAGCGGTATAGATCTTGTTATCCGCAGTAATCAGCCAGTTCTGGATACCGTTCCCGTCTGCATTATAGAAGGCAATGGTATAATCCGGACGGACAGTCTCATCCCGTTCAGTCCCCGTTCTGATCTGCTGCCAGTTGGCTTTCAGGCTTTCCAGCCTGTCCGCAGGTATTTCAAGACGGATCTGCTTTTCCAGATTGGTCTGGTTGCTCTTGGCACCCGATGCATGATCTGCCTGTGTCAGCACCGATAAGTACTGCTCACCGGGCACTCTGTCCAGCAGCGGATAACCGAGCGAATACTGCTTCTCGATCTCCGTGAGCACCTTATCGAGCTCACCTTCCCGCCAAAGCATACTGCCGTCTGCCGTGCGGATCGTCCTGTAATCGTCGATGTCCCATTTGTCGATCTGCTGATGATCTCCGTCCAGGATACAGATGGAGTACAAGGGCGAGCGCATCACAAGATCACTCTGAGCCGGTGCGCTCTGGAAGGCATCTTTCAGCCGGTCGAGATACTCCGCAGAAATCTCCGCAGAAAGCGGTTCGGCGTACATGCCGGGCACTGTGTCCTCTGCTGTCAGATACGCCGCAGCGGACAGATCCTTCTTCGGCAGACTTGCCGTCTGCACTGTACTGCTCACTTCATTTGTCTGCATAGTTTCCTCACTCATCTGACCACATCCCGTTAAGGCGATGCCGGTGATCAGCATCAGGGATAGGATGGTTTGTTTCATATACTCCCCCACGCATTATTGGTATTCGATCACGTTGAAATCCATTGACACAAAGCCGCCTTCGAAAAATGATCCGTTCCATTTTCCACAGTCCTTCGGATCAAGGTAAGCCTTTTCGCCCCATGTGGAAACGATATAGCGGCCATCCTCTGTCACACCGGTCACAACCATAGCATGTCCGGCACCCGCACAATTCTGTAAAACGCTTCCGTCTTCTTTATAGATCTTGACGTTCTGTGCAGAAACGATTACCTGCTTGCCATCACGGAGATAGTTGTCAATATTCGTCTTAGTGATGTGAACATTCGTCCTCATATTCACATTGACGGAGCTCTGCCCATCCTTGCCGGGCTCTGCCATATAGGCTTCGAGAATCTTTTCCGCACGCTTATCTGTCAGACCGCCGAAATTCGGATCATCATACTTCGAGTAGACATCCACCAAAACAGCGTTATAGTTCAGTCTGCCCTTATGATCCCGCAAGGAGAAGCCGAACTTCCGTTCAAACTCCTCTGCGCCGTTTTCTCTGTGGGTATAGTATTCAAAAATGGTGTTCACGATTGCAGTATACTCACAGCCCTCGGAATTCAGGCCATCAATGGTGGCTTCCCCATTTTCATCATAGACACCGTCGAGATACTGTTTCAGTTCTTCTTCGCTCATTACCTTTCCGGTATTCTCCCGGATGATATCGGTATAGAGCTTGATGGCTTCTGCATCTCCATCTCTGACATCCTCCACCGGGCCATGCTGTCTGCCGCCGTAAGCATCATAGGTTTCCTGGTCATAGACCTCATCCTCGATGTGGATCGGCGTAATCTTGGTATGGTCATTCCACCAGTATTTGAATTTCTCCCAATACTCTCCAAGCTTTTCCTTGATTGTATTGTAGATCTCCTTGATCTTCTCCTTGATCTTGTTGATTCCGTCCTTGATCTGGTCGATTTTCTGCCCCACCCATTCCTTGGCTTCATCAAACCACGACTTGTTGGAGGCTTCCGCTGCCGGCCTTGCCCATGCATTCACCTCATAGAACGCATCCTGATTCTGCACCACGAGTTCGGCAACGCCGCTATCTGTCGTCCGCACCTGCCGGATGAATGCATCCACCTGGGTACCGGTCTGTTTCAGATTCGCAGCACGGCTCTCGTCAACCGAGATGCGTGCTTCAATACCGCCGAGCGCATCCTGCAAAATGCCAACACCGCCGTTGATATTATAAGTAAAGCGTTTCAGGTTATTGAATGCAAAAAGCATCGCTTCGGAACCCTTCGTGAGAGTTCCCAGATGATCCTGCATCTCGGCAACCGATGAGCCGCCGAACAGTCCGCCGGAGTTTAGTTCGATGCGCATATGATTTCAGTCCTTTCTAAATTAACTATCTCGGATTATTTTGCAGATAGTTATTCACCATATCGTCCATCGTCTGATAAGTTTCCGGGAGCAATTCTCTTGAACGCCTATCGTCAGAAGAATTACATACGCCGCTTGCAAACCACTCGGAAAAAACCTCTGTTTTATCATAATCAGGATGCTTCTGCCAGTATTCTTTACCGTGACTGTATCCATTGACAAGCATACCACCTGACTGTGATTCATAAGCATCCGAGGCAGAACTCCCTGAGAGTCCGCTTCTTAAATTGTAGTAGATTTTTTCACAAGCCCATTTCAATCTGGGATTCAGGTCCTCATAGGATGCTTTTCCCATCATAACGTCATAGATCTTCTGTTTTCCGGGACCATCAATGCCAAACCAGGCATCATTGTCATTATATTCATCGATTTTTTTCCATACCATATTGCTTACATCATTCTGCAATGCCTGATCCAGTCTGTCACTGTATGCACCATCGATCGATTCCATCTGTATCTGATTGCCAGGCTCATCAATGCCATAGAGCAGCAAATCATCAATATTGTGGCCTATTTCCTGATAAATCGCATGATAATCACCTAATCCATACCCCAAAAAATGCTCTCTGTTTAAGTAAATCATCCGATCCTCTGGATTATACCCACAGTTTGGATCTCCGTTCGATTTAACTGCATTAAAATCAGCAATTTTTATTTGGGGCATAAACCGCATCAGCAGCTCATGCTGTGGCTGAGGCGATTTATATGCCAGGTATTTCATGGCAAGAATCTCCTCCGGACGCCAATAATCAGATTGGGGAACAGAATCGTCGTAGTTGGAGAAGAATGTATTCATTGCTTCCTTATCCCCTTCGTGCTCAGGCATCGCTTCGTACAGTTCAGTATAATAGCGTACCTTCAAGCAGTCACGGGAAACGATTACGTCTAAGCCAAACGGAATTTCCGCAGCCAGATCTTCCAGCTTCAACTCATTCGCATCTACCTCTGCCAAAAATGCCAGGAATTCATTCAGACGTGCTTCGTCTTCAGCCGAACGATTCGGGTTCTGGGCGATCAGGAGCATCTCCTCATAATACGCCTGTAGCTCCTCATCAGACACTTCATTAAAATCCGGTTGTGAATTCTGATTTATCTGCTGCTTGTTGGCTACGTCCAGCACAGCCTTAGCTTTGTCTAACCAACTTCTTGCGTCATCTAAAGCAACAGCCGGCCTCGTCCATCCGCTCACCCGGTAGAACTCATCCTGGTTCTGCGCCACCAGCTCTGCAACGGAGCTGTCGGTTTTCTGCGCAAGTTCCAGGAAATTCTCAAGCTTTTCCCCGACATTCCGGAGCGATTCCTGCTTGCTGCTCTCCGCCTGGGCACGGCTGTCCAGATCACTCACTGCATCCTGTAGACTGCCGACACCGCCATTCATGTTACAGGCAAACCGAAGTAAGGAACGCATGCTCTTTTCAACCGCATCAGAGTGTTTTTGCAGTGAGTGATAATCCGCCCGGAGCTGGCCGATTGATGACGTCCCTCCGTGATAGCTGATTTCTATCCTCATTCAGATCACCCTTTCACATCCTGGTGTCAGGTACTAAATTTACATATACCCTCTGAAATGGTTCATCTCATAAGCACAGCAATTCATCAGTCCCCGCAGAGCCGACGCTTGGTTACTGAGGGAATTGATCTGGGATGTCAGATTGCTGATCAGGCCGGAAAGTGAATTCATCTGCGCCTCAATATCCCGGATTGCCTGCTCCAGACGGTCAGCCTCAGCCTTGAACTTGCTCAGCGCATCGCTCAGGTTGGGATCCTCCTCAACAGTCTTGCTCTTGAATGAATCCATGATGCTGGCAGCCGGAATATCACTGCATTTCATGCTCTCACGATAGCTGGTATCTGCCTCCTGGGCAGAGCCATTGAATTTTGAGATAACCTCCGGAATGTTGTGGCCGAGTACGCTGGCAAGAAAGCCACCGCCTGCTGTTCCCTCCAGAATGGCGATAATCTGCCTGATATCCTCCACTCTCTTTTCAAAGTTGAGCTTATCATTTGCGCAGTTGTTAAGGGCTGACATAGCCTGCGCCTTCTCTGCACAGCACTGGTCAGCAGCACGCAATGCTGCACTTCTCTGATTGGCAGCATCATTGTATTTACGCTTGGAGGCATAGTATTCATCCGCTGCCTCGTCCTGACTTGGATTATTCCACGACATAACATTCACCGCTACAGCATTTCGCCGTAGCTTTCTCCTTTCCGATAGATTTCAGCAGCGCAGGACTGCTCTTTAAGGCAACACTGCACAGGGCTGGCGGTACCTTAAAAATGGCACTTTACTAATAGGAATATAATGAGCCGTTATTTCAGACTGTTATCACTCCTTTCATAAACCGCCAGATACATACATATTTGATATTCTTCTTGCTTTTTTTGCAAATTTCGACCATTTACATGATACTATCATTTTACATGTATTTGGTTAAATTATATCACATTTCCAAAAAAAGCGCAACAATATCTAAATAAAAACAAAAAAACAAAGCCAAAATCAGCGTATTTAACAATTAGGATGATCATTTTTTGTGTGTTATGATTATGATAGACAAATGATTCTCCGTCAATTTCATTGCCTATTCTACCGTATGTATAGAGACATGGCAAGGCGAGAGGAGAACCTCCTTCAAAGGAAAGACGGCTGCTGAAAAAATAACGCTCTCAGATACCGAGAGCGTCAGCTTGACGATAGAGTCTTTTTTCTGGTGCTGGTGCACCTGTGAGCGCCCCACCCCCAACCCCCTCCCCATCGGGGAGGGGGCTATATTGCGGGGCCTTCGGCCCGAAGCACCCCGATCGGGGCTATGGCTCCGAACCCTGCCAAACCTTTTTTTGACAGACTGAAACGCTTCCCTGACCAATGCTAACAACTTAGCAAAAACTGCGGGTGCAGGGCGGTCACCGCCCTGCCGAGGGTGGTTTAGGAGGGGCGAGCAGCCCCTCCTGAGTCGGCGCAAGCCGACAAAAAGCTTAAGTTGTTGGCATTGCACCCCCTCTCCATCGGGGAGGATGCTATATTGCGGGGCCTTCGGCCCGAAGCACCCCGATCAGGGCTATCGCCCCGAACCCTGCCAAACCATTTTTTGACAGACTGAAACGCTCCCCTGCTTCTGGCAGGAGAGCGTTTTCCGGTTATGCAGCTTGCTGTCGTCATGGTGCGGCAGCTTCCTTGCGGGAGCTGCGGGTGTTCAGGATACCGCTGACGATAAGCAGCACTGCGCCGGTCACAGCAGTGAGAACGCCCAGCAGAAGCGCCCTGTCCGTCAGCAGACGCAGCAGACCGACAACAGCCGTATAGGTCTGCGGCTCCTTGAGTGCAAATGCAGCGAAGTAATCCGTCGCCTTCAGATACCCGCAGGGCAGCAGCAGCAATAGTCCGCAGATCATCGCTGCAAGGCCATACCAATAGGCAAGCAGTGCCTTCTGGCTGCGGTTGCAGAGCAGGAGCAGCGCCATCAGCAGCACTGCTGCCACGATACAGCCGATCATGGCGGGTCTGAGATAGCTCAGGTACTTCCTGCCGGTATCAAGCCAGCCGTTGCGGCGCAGCGTTCCGAAGCGGAACGGATCAGTCGCCCCCTCCACAATCCGGGTGCACTCCTCTGTCAGCGCTGCTGCCTTTTCCTCGAAGGCAGCGTCCTTTTCATAGCCGTTTTCATCAGCGTAGTCCTCCAGAAACTTCCGCAGCGAATGCTGCATCAGTGAAAAATCCGGCTGTGCTCCGGCACTTTGTGTGCCCCGCAGATCAGCAAACAGCGCCTCTGTTTGCAGGTCAATGCTTTCCTCAAGAAGCTGCGGCGCAAGGGAATGCATCACAACATCCGCCGGAATGCCCGTACTGTGGGAACGTGCCGAAAAGGTCTGCTCCAGCACCTCATATGTCACTTCCCCCAGTTGCTCCTGCTTCGTGATTCTCCGGAATACCGCAGGATTCAGCACTGCCGCCTGCACAAAGGCGAGCAGCTCGGCACCAAGCAGCGCAAACACGAGCAGAAATGTCAGCAATACATTCGGGATATAGGCTTTGATCCGCTTCATTCTGCCGCCCCCTCTCCGGATGCTGCTCGGAACTGCCTGCTTGTGAGGTCACACACGGCACCGACTCTTGTGGTCGAGGTGCCGAGAACCTGCGCTTCACAGGTGTACAGTGTGAGCTGATCTGTTTTCTTGGGGCTGACATACTGCTTGTCCGTGTTCTCGAACTTCACCATTTCACGGACAGTATAGGTAAATACACCGTACTCCGTATACAGCACCACCTCGTCACCGGGCTGCATCTTGCTGAGATTGGCAAAAAACGTATTCACATGGGCACTGATGACCACGTTGCCTGTCTCACCGAGCACCTTGGATGAGGATGACTGGCAGGCGCCCCGTTCCAGCATCTCCTGGGTTGAGCCCCAGAAAACCGGCACTTCGATCTGCGCCGCCTCACAGCGCAGAACGGCGTATTGCTCACCAAACACCGGACGTATGATCTCGCCCTGCTCCGACAAATTCTGTGCATCAGGATTGGTGTCAATATCCGGATTTTCCTTGATGATCAGCCCTTCATTCAACCCGGAAGCACCCCCGGCAGGGGCGGTTTTGGACTGATCCATAAACGCCAGTCCGAGGTAGGTCTTGCCCTTCTCATACGGCACAATCAGTGCCGCAATGCACACGGCTGCGCACAGAATGAACAGGAACACGCCTGTCAGCACATAGACCGGTGCAAGGGATTTTTTCTTTTCTGTAGCCAAAACCGGTTCTCCTTTACTGCTCAGTTCTGCGGATATAGTAGTACAGCCCCGCAAATCCGGCGGCTGCAACCAGAACGCCGCCTGCTGCCGCTGCCAGCGGGAGCGTATGGGAATAGCCTGTCTCCTCCACCGAAACGGAAGTCCCGGTCTTGTCCACAATTCTGCCTTCCTCATCCCGCAGCGTCATGCTGAGGTTGTTTCCGTCAACGCCGTCCACAGTCACATTCAGACCCATGTCACCGGCTGTATCGAGATACTTCTGCACGAGCGCCGCCTTGTCCTCTGCCGGGAGATCCTTGAGCAGGCTCTTGCGTTCCTCACCGGTCAGGCTCGCTATGAAAGCCTTCTTGGACTCCGGCGAAAGGCTGTCCACATAGGCCTGGCGTTCCTCCTTGGTCATTTTTGTAAAAGCAGAGGGCTGAATGCGTTCTTCCACCGTGCCGTCATTTTTTTTCACCATCATCGGTGCCTCAGTGGTACCCTCAGCGGGCGGCTGGGTCGGTGCCGGGTCTGCGTTCATGTCACCAAGGTAATCATCTGGGTCAAGTCCGAGCATATTGCAGAGCATTTCGCCGCTGCCTTCATTGAAGGAGGACACGCTGTTATAGGCCGCATCGA
>JAFXOO010000255.1 GCA_017528675.1 Oscillospiraceae bacterium
CCGCCTGCGGAGGACAATTTCACGGGACTTGCGGGATTCGGTAACATCCCTGCGGATGTCATCAGGCCCGCTGCGCCTGCTGTGACGGTTTTGAAGAAGCCTGAGCCAATCCGTGAACCGGAGCCTGAGCCGGCTGCGCTTGTGCCGGAAGAACCGGAGGCGCTGGACGATGACCTGTTTGCTGCACCGGAGGCACCGAAACCATCCGGATTGTTTGAAGATGTCCGGATTTCACTGGCTGCACCCGTTCAGCCGCCGGAGGCGGAAACGATGAGCCGGCCTGATGCGGAACAGGTGGAGGACAACGATTTCACAGCGCCCCGTCCTGCTGAAGCTCCCTCGTTCCAGAGCTGGGCAGGTCAGGCTGAAACGAATATCGAATTTTATGATGCGGAGGAGCTGGAGGCGCTGCTTCCGGCAGAGCCGGGCTATTGCCCTGTATTGGGTGACCCGGATGGTCAGACACATGACCCCGCATGGATTGCTGCCTGTGAGCAGCTCTGTCCGGCTTCTGAGAAGGAGCGGATTGCAGCGCTCGACGAGTATATCAAGGCAAAGGAAGCTGTCTATGACGGCCCGAAGGTGATTCTGATGAACAAGAGCTGGACAACGTCGGAGATCCTGGAACATCCCGCTGTCCGGCAGCACTTGCAGCAGACCGCAAAGCTGCTGTGGGACGAGACGCTGAAGCTGTGTGAGGGTACAGAACCTCCCGGATGGGTCGTGAGGGTCTGGATGATGCGGCTTGTGGAGCGTGCGGTGGATTATTTCACCATCAACTCGAACTGAAGAAACTGCTTTGCGGGAGGATAGAATTATGGCTAAGTTAGAATTTACATACAAGGCTTCTGGTACCCGTCCGGATGTGCAGGAAGGCATGGTGGAGATCGGTGATCTGGATAAACTGACAGCCATCGGAGATATGCTGGATATGGACAGTGGTGTGCGGTTTTTCCATGACGGGAACGGTACACTGTATTATGTGAAGCTGAATGAAAAGGGCGAAATCGCCGTTTCCGGCGGCAAGGCTGATCTGAAGGCCGCAAAGTCCGGTCTGAAGATGCAGGACGGTGAGAATTGCAGCATCTTTACAGAGGGTGCAACACTGCTGCTGGCGTACTCCGAAAACGACCGGGAAACGCTCGGCAGTGAGAATTTTGAGCTGAATAACGGTGATGTCAAAACGGCAGAGGCGGGGCCTTCTGTACCGGCGGCGGAGGAGACTTCGGACGGCGCATCGGAAACCGCAGGGGAGACATCTGCGGCGGAGGAAACCTCTGCTGCACAGCAGGACAGCGCAACGGAAGCGTCAGAAACCGAGGCGGAAACCTCTGAGGAAGCGGCGGAAACTTCGGCTGCGGAAACGGAAGCGCAGGGCTTCATTGCCACGGCTGCACCGAGGGAGGATGCTGAGGACAGCTTCGTTGTGACGGAAGCACTGACGGAGATTCCGGCAGTGCCGCAGACAGATTCCGGCGCCGGGAATGGCGTGCTGGGCTGGGCAATCGGCGCAACGGTTGCAGCGGTTGCACTGGCGGCAGTCTGTGCTGTGCTTGCCAAAAAGATGGCAGACGGCAACAGCAGCCGGAAGCTCAAGGATACCGAGCTGAAATCGCTGCAACGCAGCGTGGAGGATAAGACCTCGGCCTATAACAAGGGGCAGGACCGGATCCATGAGCTGGAGAAGGAACTGCGTGAGTCCAGGGAAGAAATCGCTTCGCTTCAGGATGCTGCAAAGGCCTCTGAGGCGCAGGCGGCAAGTGAGCGTGAGCTGCTGGAGCGCCGGCCTTCTGAGGAGGCATTGCAGGAGGCGACTGCGAAGGCGGAGAGATTGCAGCGGGAGTATGATGAGCTCTATCTCAGCACCCGCTCGATGCAGCGTGAAAAAGAGCAGCTTGAGGAACGGATCCGTGAGCTGGAGCAGCGCAGTGCGGCTGTGCCGGAGCAACCGGAAGAGCCGGAGACTGCACCGGAGGAAACAGCAGTTGACAATGCGGAACCGGATGCCTTCCTGATCAGTACATCAGAGACAGCGCTGGAGAAATACAAGGATCTTGTATATGTCGCACCGACCGGCTCGGTGGTGGCGGATGAGGCGGTTCTGAACAGGGCTCCCTTCCGGAGAGCTTCCCTCGTGGTGATCGGTGAGAAGGCATACCTGAATCCGTATTTCTTCCGTTCGCTGAGCAGCGGTCTGGAAAATTACAGCAATCTGGCAGGGCTCAGAAGCGTGTTTGACATTGACGGTCTTGGCAGCAGTGCTGTGAAGTACCGGCTGATTGAGATTGTCCCGGCACAGGTCAGCCTGGATGAAGCTGCCAATGCGTACCATCTGGTACAGAAAGGCAAGCTGACAGTCCGCATCGGCTGATGCAGCAAGGGTATCACGGACTGCGGTGCGCCGGATGCAGTGCACCGCCGGTCCGATGAATCCGGAAAGAAAGAATTACAGGGTATTGGAAGCAAAATGCAGACTTGTCTGCGGCTATAGCAGACATCGGGCAGCAGGCCCGTTCTGAACAGGAACAATACGGGATGCCGGGTGCATTCCGTGGATAGAGGGTTCTGCTTTCAGAGCAAAGCGGAACGGAATCAACCATGCCACATATCAAAATGAAATGAGCTGCGGCATTGTCCGGCAGCAGAAGGAGGAATTTATGGCACAGGATCCGAAGCAATTCCTGGCGCAGCTTGAAGCGTGTGAGCAGGAAAAGAAACTCAATATCATCACGACATTGCTGACAATGCTCGAAAGCGCCACGGCAGTTCAGCAGCAGGCTGACATGTATAAGAAGATCGCTGAAGAGCGCAACGAGGAGATCGTGAATCTGAAGGTTCAGGCCAAGCTTCAGGCGGCAACTGCCGGTGCAGACCCCAATCCCGCCTTGCTGGCAGAGAACGAGAACCTCCGCAAGGAAGTCGAGCGGCTGAAGGCCGAGTCCGGCGGTGATTCGTCTGGCTGGGCGGAGGAGAAGCAGGTGCTTGAAAAGCAGATGGCAGACCAGAAACAGCAGTACGAAAAGCAGCTTGGTGACCAGAAGCAGCAGTATGAAAAGCAGCTCAGCGATTTGCAGCAGCAGCTCACCTTCCAGACAAACCGTGCGGAGAGCCTGGGGAACGCTTTGCAGGATGAGCATGCCAACTGTGAAGGTCTGGCTGCGCAGGTGCGCACTCTGAACGAGCAGATCGGGCAGTCCGGCGATGCACAGGCACAGCTTGTGGCAATGCAGAAGAAGCTTGAAGCCAATATCACCGCCAGAACCGAGCTGGAAAAGAAAATCCGTGAAAATGAGAAGGCGGTCAAGGCAGCGGGCGGTTCCGAGAAGCGGATTGCGGAGCTGCAAGAGGAGATCCATAAGAGAGAAACGGAGCTGAAAAAGCAGATCAAGGCGGTGACAGACTGGCAGAGAACTGCCGCAGAATGGGAGACCAGATGCGGTCAGCTTCAGGCTGTGATCGACACCGAGCATGCCATCAGCGCCCAGAAGCTCATCAACCGTGAGGCCAAGGTATCGAAGGGCTCGCAGATGTATGAGCAGACCACCGCAATGCCGAGTGTCGGCGGAGAGAGAGAAGTGCCGAAGCTCAGCAGCGACGGCGTTCCGTACAGAAGGATGGCACCCAAGGCTGCCCAGCAGGGAAGTGCTGCTCAGCAGGAAGTCCTGGATAAGGCAAGATATGAAATCAAGGAACTCCAGGAGAAGCTTGATAAGGCGAACCAGAGACTTGAGGAAATCACTGCCCAGAAGAATGAGCTGTCTGCGCAGCTCCAGAACGGTGTCAACGGCAATGCTGCCCTGGAGGATGAGAACGCAGAGCTGAAGCACAAGCTTGAAATGCTCCAGAAGCAGGCCGGCGATTTCAGTGAGCTTGATTCGCTGAAGACGGTCAATAAGTCCCAGAAGGAGCACCTGGATCAGCTCATCAAGGAGAAGGAATCGCTGGAGGAACAGGTCAGAAACCTGAGCGCCGATGTCAACCGCTACAAGTCCGACAGCGCCGATGCCAGGTCCCTTGCTGAGGCAAACGAGAAGCTCAAGGCACGGATCAGTGAACTTGAAGCAGAGATCGAGGAGCTGAAGCATCAGATTGCCGAGAAGGATGAAAAGCTCAAGGGCTTCCTCAGAGAGGAAGAAATCAAGGAAAAGGCGGCTGAGGCTGCCAGAGAAGCAGCAAATTCCTCCTATGAGATGCGCATGTCTACGATGACCGCCGAGGTCGAGAAGCATGAGGCAAAGTATCTGACCACGAACAGCGGCTTTGAGGGAAAAATCCGCATCAAGGCGAATGCGCCCAGAAAGAAGGCCTATTTCGTCATGGTGGACAATAAGGTGTTCCCCAATCCGTATCTGTTCCGGGAAATGACCACCGGCAAGCAGAGCTATCATACGCTGCAACAGCTCAAGACACTGTTTGAGGTGGAGGGTCTGGACAGCGAGCAGGCAACATACCGGCTCGTTTCGGTGGTGCCGGCTGAGATCTTTATCCCTGACGGTACATCTCCCGACTCCGGCAGCTACGAGATGAAGGAAAAGGGCAAGCTCAAGGTGGAGCGCCAGAGATAAATGCTATCCTGCCGCCGGCAGGATACGGGGAACTGAAAAAATAGAGAAGGTGTGTGCATGAATCCGATATTGATAGTGACGATCGTTCTGCTGGTAATAGCACTGGCGGCCTGCATCCTGATGGTGACCAGTATCTCAGGATACCATAAGAAATTCAGGGAGATGAGTGAGCGCAACAGGATGCTTGCCCGGAAGTGCTCCGGTGCCCTGCAACAGCTCGATCTCGAACGGCAGCAAAAAAGCCCGATTACAGGACGCTCCGATTCTGCGCAGCTCCAGGAACTGCGCAGACAGATCGCCACGCTCAACCGCAAGGCAGAGGAGGCGGAGCGCATCCGGATCGAATGCAATCAGTACAAGGAGCGCTGCCGGCGCCTTGAGGCTCAGCTTGAGGCCCAGCAGGAGGAGGATGACACGCCGATTATCGGGATTTCTGCCGGAGAGTCGCTGGAGAGCGAGCTGGAGCGTGTGAAGACGGCTTACGGCAAGCTGCTTGAGGAACATGAGCAGTTGCAGCAGATGCTTGGCAACGAGAAGGCGGTTGTGCTGGAGAAGGAAACCCTTTCCGCAGAGCTGACCCGTGTCAAGGAGCAGAATGCACAGCTCCTTCGTGAGAAAAATGAACTGGAGGAGATGCTTTCTCAGCGAAGCGGGGAATCCGATGTCTCTGAGGAACTGACAGCAGAGCTGAACCGTGTCAAGTATGCCTATTCGCAGCAGCTCCAGGAACAGACCCGGCTGAAGTCTGCACTGGAGCAGGCAAAGGCAGAGATTGCTTCGCTCAGAGGTGCCTTGCAGCAGCTTGAAAGCGAGGAGACTGCTCCTGCTGAGGACGATGAGACCGAGGAGGATGCACAGGATCCGTATTTGCAGATGGCGCTTGACCCCAGAAAGCTCGATTCTGTCGGAAGAATCCGTTTTCTGAACGTGCTGGTTAAAATGGACGGCAGCTTCAAGCTTTCCGGTTCGACCAACATTCGCCTGTCGGAGCTTGCCATGCTGGAAAACGGTGCAGTGATTCCGAATCCGTATTTTTACAGACGATTCGGCGCTGACGGCGAGCTTGGCAGCGATATCCGTAAAATGCGCTATGTGATGCAGTTTGATGAGCCGGATTCCCTCCGCAGATACCGCCTGCAAGCAGTGCGTCCGGCGGTTGTTGAGGAGAAGGACGGCGTGTTCAGACTGGTACAGCCCGGTGAGCTGATGCTCGGCTGATTGCGGCGCAAGGAAAGGATGAGGCAGAATGGAAGATCTGTTTGAGCGGGTATATCGCTATGCATCCGAGGATGCAGACGGTGCGTGGGGGTATGACTGGCAGCCGCAGACCATTGATCCTACGGAATTCGGCGGCATCCTGTCTCCCAGAAACACGGTGGATGACCGCAGGGTCTATGTATATGAGTATCTCTACCGGAAACAGGGGCATATTCCTTCCGAAGCGGAGGAAGCTGCGCTTTTGGCGGAAAAGGAGGCAATCGCTGACAGAATCCGGACGCTGAACCAGGAAAAGTCAGCGTATGTATACCGTGCGGATTACTGCGCTGTCAAGAAAATACCGGACGGCGGGACTTGTGCCGGCTATGATTTTGTGATCCGTCACAAGCCCTGTATCTCTCTGGCAGCTTACCAGAAGCTCCCGGATACAGCCGGACGGTTTGAGCAGATTCTTCACGGCACCGGCGAGGAGGACGAGAAGGTGCGTCATGCTTTCGTGACGAAGCTGCTGCGCCATCTGGTACTTGGCCTGAAGGATATTCACCGCCTGGGGGGTGTGCATGGTCACATCAATCCGGACACCGTCTGGCTCGATGAGAAGGATTGCCGGAAGGAGGAGTTTCAGCTCTGTTTTCCGGGGGCCGGGTGCTTTCTGCGCTCTGCTGAGGTGGATCGTGAGTCCATTGACGAGTATGCAGCACCGGAGCTCTGCCTGGATCCGGCGCATCCCTTTGATTTGCAGACCGACCTGTATTCGGTGGGATTGCTGGTCTACCGCTTCCTGAACGGCGGTGATGCGCCGTTTGGGATGCCCCAGATCACGGCAGCGGAGGAGCATAAGCGCCGCCGTGCCGGTGATACCGAAATCCCGGCACCGAAATTCGGTTCAAGTATTCTGAAATACATCGCCAGAAAGCTGCTGGCGTTTGAACGGGAGAACCGTTACAGGGATTTTGAGGAGCTGGAGGGTGATCTCCGGAAGCTCGACAACAAAGTCACTGACTTTAACCCGATGTCCGTTGTGACGGTCAGCAATGACCGCCTTCGGGCAATAGAGCGCACCAAGGACGATAACCGTGTCCGTGCGGAAAAACTCCGGCAGGCGCTGGAGGGCATTCTGCATGAGCTTGATATTGATGAGTCCGTCATCCGGGAGGAACTCGGAAAGAAGGGCGCCCAGAAATTCAAGCTCCAGGATCAGCTTGCCAGAATTGCAGAGGGCAGAAAAAAGATCCGTGCGGATATCGGGAAAGCACAGGCAGATATTGATCATCCGCCCGCTGTGGCACTGCCTGCGGCACAGATGCCGGTAAAGACGGACTATGTGGAGGCGATGTCTGCCACCAAGGATGACCGTGATCTTGCAGCAGAGCGTGAGGAAGAACGCAGGCGCATTGCTGAGGAGGAAGCACGGGCCCGGCAGGCAGAGCTTGATGAACGGGCTGCACAGGCAAAGCGCCTTGAGGATGAGAAAAAGGCTGCTGCCGAGGAGGAGCATCTGCGCCAGGAGGAGGAACGCCGGCGCAAGGAAGAAGAAATCAAGAAGAAGATTGCCGAGGGCAGGGAAGGCCGGAGAGGCATTCTCTGGTGGCTGCTCATAGGCACGCTTTCGGTTGCAGCCGTGACAGGCACACTTGTGGGACTTGGCATGCTGCGGAATGCCGCAGGCTATGCAGAGCTGGAGCAGGGGTATATTGCTGCCGAAATCAGCACGGAGTACACCTGCCGCTGATCGGCACAACAGGTAAAGAGGGGTGCAGGATCCGCACCCCATTTCCATATGCATGGCAGAGAAACTGCCGTAACGGGAGGGATGACTGTGCAAAGCTGGAGAAAACTGACGGCTCTGGCAGGTGCAATGGCACTGCTGCTCACCGGATGCAGTGCTGAGCGTGTTCCGGATGAGGTCTGGGTAGGACTGATGGAGCAGGAGATACTGGAACGTGACGGCGTTCTTCCGGCAAATGCTCCGGTGGAGAAC
>JAFXOO010000256.1 GCA_017528675.1 Oscillospiraceae bacterium
ACTGTGCCGATGTCATTGCACTGGCGGTGGTGCGTGCAACCCTCCGAGAGAAGTACTTTATCGCCGTCCCGCAGGTGATCGAGCGCCGCTGCTCCACGCACCACTGTTGCCAGATCACCCTTGTACCTGGCGAACAGGATCGAGAAGGAGGTCAGCGGAATCTCCTCGGGTACAATCGGCGCAACCTTCCCGAAGGCCTGACTGTCAGTTATGACGAGCCGGGGGTCAGGAAGCTTCTGCAAGGTCTGTGCAAGCTCGGTATCCTTGCAGCAGACGGGAACAGCGCCCGCCTCCAGTGCCGCACGGATGACCTGCTGCTGCGGCAGAATCAGCCGCCCCTTCGGCGCCGATTCGTCAATCGGGATGACCAGCACCAGCAGATCACCGGCTTCCACAAGATCGGAGAGCAGGGGACTGCGGGCGGCATCCGGCGCAATCTGACTTGCGATCAGTTCCCGGAGCGCCGGAATCCTGTCGCCTGTGAGGGCGCTGACGGCGATTTCGTGAATCGAGCCGGTCAATGCAGCCGTTCCGAGGTCGGACTTATTATAGGCGATGATATAGGGCAGTTTGCGTTTTTCAAATTCAGCCAGCAGCATCCGGTCAGCATCGGCAAGGCCGTCCGTGCCGTCCACAACGAGCACGGCAATGTCCGTTTTGGCAAGGACTGCGAGGGATTTCTCCACCCGGAGCTGACCGAGCTCGCCCTCATCGTCAATGCCGGCGGTGTCCACAATCATGACCGGCCCGAGCGGCAGCAGCTCCATTGCCTTGTAGACCGGGTCGGTGGTTGTGCCCCTGACATCGGACACAACCGAAAGCGGCTGCCCCGTGACAGCGTTGACGACAGAGGATTTTCCGGCATTGCGCCGCCCGAAAAAAGCAATATGCAGCCGCTCAGAGGATGGAGTATCATTCAGGCTCATGGTCTTGGTTCCTTTCGTTCCGTTTTCAGCACAGACAGGCAGCAGCCCGTCCGCCTTATACTTATTTTATCAGACAGAACGGACTCTGTCAAGCACTGTGCCGCTGTCAGACAGAGCGTGCAGGAATTGCCGCAGCATGTTTATTTCCTGCGGGAAAGCGTCGTCAGATCACAAAATGCATTCCGATTCGTTACAAATTGATGAAAAATCAGCCCCCTGGCCGAGAAAACGGCTAAAACGTTTAATATAGCAGAAAATGGCGGAATATAGGGAAATGATAGTTCCTGTACTCTCGTTTCTGTTGAGAAATAATAGATAATACGTCCAGAAATCAGCGGGCTGATTTGTACACAATGTAAAAACATGCAGGAAATAAGTAAAAAAACAGTTACAAAAGATTGACAAAACGCATTTCGTGTGCTATAATAGACGAGTAAGCCGCCAAGGGCGGTTTATATCTAACAGAGAAAGGATAGAGAAGCGATGCATTTTTGGCGTATGGCCGCTGCTACCATGACTGCAATTCTGGCAGTCGGCACCGGCGCATTGACAACGGCTGCGGCGGATGTGACTGCTGAGACAGAATCCGCAGAGAGCGTAGCTGTGACTGAAACCACTCCTGCCGCAACAGAGGCAGTTACCGAAATGACCGAAGCAGCCACTGAGGCTGCCACCGAAGCACCCGCCGAGGCGGAGACCGAAGCTGAAACAGTCGCTGCCGGCTGGGAACAGGACGGCGGCAAGCGTTACTACCATCTGGCGGATGGCAGTCTTGCGACCGGCGAGACGGTGATTGACGGCGTGCCCTATCTCTTTGGGTTCACCGGTGCAGAAAAGACCGGCTGGCAGACCATCGACGACCAGCGGCGTTTCTATGACCCGGAAAGCGGCGAGGCTGTTTTCGGATGGGTTGACTATTTTGATAATCATTATTATATTTCCGAGGAATCCGGCAAGCTGACCGGGCTTCAGACCATCGACGGCAAGCAGTATCTGTTTGAGTCGAACGGTGCGCTGGTGACGGGTTTCTTTGCTGATGAGACCGGCATGTGCTATGCCGATGCCGAGACCGGCGAGATTGCTGCGGGCGGCTACCGTGACGGCGACCGTGTATTCTTTACCGACGCACATGGTACATTGCAGTCCGGCTGGCAGGAGATGGATGGCAAGCGCTATTACATCGACGAGGCGACATTCTTTGCAAGATACGGCTTCTTCGAGCAGGACGGCAAGTTCTACCTGGGCACCGCAGACGGTCTGAGCACCGGCGAGTCCTGGATTGACGGTGACCGCTGCCTGTTCAATGAGAACGGGGAGCTCTGCACCGGCTGGTACGAGATTGAAGGCACCCGGATGTTTTTCGATACCGGAATCATGCATGTACTGCGTAACTGCTTTGCAGACGACAACGGCAGAACCTATTATCTCGATGCCAACGGACAGGCTGTGAAGGGCATTCAGGTCATCAACGGCAATACCTACGGCTTTGGCGAGGATGGCGCAATGCTCAAGGGCGTGCAGGAGATTGACGGCGTAAATTACCGCTTTGATGAGGTGACCGGCGTAGTGCTCAAGGGTGCCGTCACCACGGAAAACGGTGTTGTCCGCTACGATGAGAACGGTGTGCAGATGTTTGGCTGGCACAAGGCCGGCGATTCCTGGTATTACACCAATGAGCAGGGCTATGTTGTTCCCGGCTGGGTTACCATCGAGGACAAGGAGTACAAGTTCGATGAGGAAGGCAAGATGATCTCTGACGGCCGCCTGTACAACCAGTTTGACCCGAAGTGGAAACAGGTCACCATCGGTCCGTCCTCCGGTTCGACCATGTATGCATCTGCCTGCGGTATTTTCTCATTCTGCAATGCCGTATTTGCGCTGAACCACAATGAGGCAGACGCCGTTGAGGTAGCACAGTGGGCTTATGATATCAAGGCATACCGTCCGGGCGGTGCGGGTACCTACCGTGAGATTTTCTACAATCATGTAGAGGATACCTTCGGTGAGGCGCTGAACGTGACAGTCGGCCAGCAGATCTGGGGCAAGATCACTGACAGCCGTCTGGTGGATCACCTGATTTCCGGCGGTGTGGCAGTCATCCATGTTGCAGGCCACTTTATGTGCGTGACCGGTTATAATACTGAGACCGGGCTGTATCATGTGCTTGAGAGTGCTGTCTCCTCCAAGAGAGGTCTTGAGGGCGACAGTTGGGTAACGGCGTCCAAGATGTCGAGCGGCAATTCCAATGTAGACTGGTTTGTACTGCTATCGGATCGATCGTAGCCACATCTATTACATATCTAAAGATGAGAGCCTTTGCAGCGCATGCTGCAAAGGCTCCTGTTTTATCCGGCTCAGGCGTTCCGGTATTGATTCGGGGTCATGCCGGTCAGCTTGCGGAACTGCCGCAGAAAGTACTTGTCATCCTCATAGCCGCAGCGGTAGGCGATGTTTTGCAGGCTCAGCGAGGTCGTGAGCAGCAGATGCTTGGCAAGGGAGATCCGGCAGCGAATGAGATCCTGGTGGAAGCTGATGCCGAACAATTCCTTGTAAGTTGCCCGGAAATGTCCGTAGCTCAGATGCAGCTTCCGGCATGCCTCCATGGCATCCCATTCATTCTGTGGATCCCGGAAAATGGACTGCCGTAATGCGGCATAGGCAGGGAAACTGATGTGACTGTGCAGTGTCGTGAGATACTGCTGTTTCTTCTGGATGCACTCCCGGAGCTGCTGGAGCTCGCTGGTCACAACAGCGTCCTTTGCCGGAATGCAAAGAAATTCACAGCAGAGCGAATCCACTTCCCGGTGCTCTTTGTAGAGCGGCGTGTGCAGAATCAAGGTTGTGAGCTTGTCCACGAGCTGTTCGCCGTCCTCCTGCGTGTAGCGTCCCACACTGCAAATTGCGAAAAGGCGCTCCTCCAGCTTGGCCAGAAACGTGCAGCCGTTTGCAGAAACCTTCCGCAGGCAGTCCACGACCTGTGCTTCGAGGCGCACGGAGGTGCTCCGGCTGTCGATGCTTGTATCGTCCGTGAACAGGGAGGTGCGTACAAGCAGAAGCAGCATCCGGTCATCCGGCTTTGCCTCCTGTAACGCAAGACCAGCCTCGTTGCGAAAGCCGGTGCTGTTGAGCAAACCTGTTGCGGTGTCATGATGCTCCGACAGATTGCGGCATTCAAGCAGCGTCCGGATGTCATTTTTCATGCGCAGCCCTTCGAGACCGTTTGCTGCAATCTTCAGCCAGTCGCCAAACGACTTGTCATAGGTATCCGGCTTGTCGTACTGGATGATAAAATACCCCAGCTCCCGCCCGGCAAAAAAGATCGGCGCAAAATAGAGGCGGGTTTTGGCAGTGCTGCCCGGAAGCTGCGGCGGGAAAAGCGATTTCCGTCGGAATGGCTGCGGGATGTCTGTCCCTTCTCCCGGACTGATGATGCGGTAGCAGAGCATCGGGGCATCCTCATCCAGAACAGGCGTATCGCTGTACCAGCTTTCGTAAAGGCACATATAAATTCCGACGCAATCCCGCACGAGGTAACTGAACTCCTGCAAAACGTGGATATAATCGTTGATACTGCGGCAGACTGTGAGCTGCTGCTCGAAATTGGATTCAAAGTTGAGCTGCAAATACTCCTGTGCCCGCCGGATGTCACTCAGTTCCTGGTCGAGATAGAACGCATCGGCGCCGCAAGGACAGGAGTTGCCGCAGATCATCATGCCGGTCAGCGTGATGTCCTCCGGGACATGGTCTGAGATCTTGCTGTAAAGCATCTCCACCGCTTTCTGGCCGCAGGCATACCGGTTGCGCAGATAGGTCGAGAGAATGGGCGAATGATAATAGCGCTCCCCGACAAATTCATAGCCGATGACGCTGACATCCTCCGGTACCCGGATCGGGCTTGGCAGCAGCGTATCAATAAGCCCGTAAGCCATGTAGTCGTTGGCACAGATCACGACATCCGGCAGGGGGCGCTTTCCGGCGATGTATTCCTCTGCGAGCTTCATGCCGGAATTCAGCCAGAAATCACCGTAAATAATATTTTCTTCGGGCAGTGAAAGACCGTATTGTTCAAGTGTCCTTCGGCAGCCGGCTACACGGAGCAGTGAAGTATCAATGTGCTTCGGGCCTGTCAGAAAGTCTATGTTCGTAAACTGATCCTTTTCCAGCGCATGCCTGGTGATTTCCTCAAAATCGTCGGCGACATCATTATTGATACACAGCAGCCCTGGAATGACGGCGCCGGTTACGACAACGGGCGCATCTCTGTGCTGAATCCGTTCGTAAATGTTCTGCTGCAACTCCGGATTCAGGATAGATTCCGCAGTCAGGATCAACCCGTCAATCCGTCCGGACTCAATCAGATCGTAGATGCGGTTTTCCACCTCAGTGTTTGCGTAGTACTTATCAAAGTTATAGATATTGGAAAAGATCACTGTATCAATCCCAAGCTTGTCAGCCTGATGTAAAATGCCGTGCAGAAGCTGTTTCTGTTCCGGGTTTGCTACTCTGGCAGTGATAATCCCTATAAGAGGTCGGTTTTTCATGGCAGCCTCCTTTGCATTGATATCTTCTATTTATATTATATCACAAAAAATTCAAAAATCAACCCCTTTTTCAGCATTTCATCCACCTCATCTGCAAATTGTGGGTTGCAGTATGTACAAATTTGTCGTGTACCCTGTGGAGAGGACAACTGAAATCAGGCATATCAATATAAAAGTACGGACAAGTTTTGCAACAAATGAGCGTGATATGCAAAAAAATCCATACAGTTATCATAAAATATTCAAAAAGTTGTCTAATTTCAGTCATTTAATCCACCTTATCTTCAAAATGTGAGTTGCAAGCTGTACAAAAATATTGTATAATTTGTTAAGACAAGGGTTGAAAGAGAATCCTTAGTGCGAAGAAATCGCTATAAAAGTACGGACAAATGAGCATACAATGTTCAAACAATGATTTATTTTATCAAGGGGGAATCTGAGATGAAACTGAAAAGGATGTTAGCATGTCTGACCTCGATGATATGCATGGCAGGAACACTCGCAGCGTTCCCGCAGGCAGGTCTGGTGCAGGCAACGGAGGCTGTACACGACAGCTTCGACCGCAACTACGACGGCTGGTACGGCAACTCGGATGTTGTGTCGGTAGAGGCAGTTGACGGCGCAGGCTTTGGCGGTTCCAGAGCAATGGCAGTCACCGGCAGACAGACCGCAGCCGACGGCGCTGTATCCAGCAAGGGTCTTTACCTGTGGGGCGGAATCAAGTACAACTACAGTGTGAAGGTCAAGGCAGATACTGACGAGACGTTCCGTGTGAAGGTTCGCACGCTGGATCTCGACACCGATGCCGAGACGATCAAGGAGATCGCTGTCA
>JAFXOO010000257.1 GCA_017528675.1 Oscillospiraceae bacterium
CAGGTCGTTGATGGCAACTACCTCGTAACCCTCAGCGCCGAACATCTGACGGAAAGCCAGACGGCCGATTCTGCCGAAACCATTGATAGCAACTTTTACAGACATTGGAATGTACCTCCTAAAGGTGATTTTCAGGCTCCTCCGGCGGCAGTCTTCTGCACACCGGCGATGTTCCTGTTATTTATTTTACAACTTTTTGAAGAAAAATGCAAGTGCTTTGACAAAAAAACAGCAAATATTTTTTCAAGTTCTTCAAAATTCGTCACAGTTCACAATTTCATCACTATTTTCAATCAAAATCATATGCAGTTTGTAAAATTTTCCTTTTTTAGAAAACCTCTTGCAGATTTCGACAATCTGTGGTATAATAACATATAATAAGTTATAATTGAGCACAGGCTGACAACAAATACATAACTGATGCGGGTGCAGGGCGGTCACGCCCTGCCGGGATGGCTTCGGAGGGGCATGCAGCCCCCTGAGCGACCGCAAGGCCTGGCATTTTCACCAGAGAGCTTTTTATATTATGTAACGAAAGTATTCCGCACAATGCTGCTGTGCATCTTCAAGTAAGGAGGGAATTATGGATCAGACTGTTCTGGATACGCTCAAGCGGTGCTATGCCGGCAGCAGGGAGCCGGTCATCCTGCTGGATCAGGACTGGAATATTCTCTGGCAAAGTACCCGGATGGAAATTGACTATCTTCCCAGGCTGCTTGGCATTCCGGAGGATTTCTGGGAAACATGTCTGCGTACTGTCAATGTTGATTCCACCAGTTATACGGTACAGCTTTTGTGCAACCAGGCCGATCAGATCCGTATTGTGACCTTTTTCCCTGCGCCGTCAATCCTTCTTCCGATGGAAACGGAGCTGCTGTCCAATGTGGCACATTCGCTCCATTCAATCAGCATTGAGCTGCATCAGCTCTTTGAAGACAATGATCTGTATGACGACATGGTTCTGCTGATGGGGCTGCGGGGGAACTGCATGCGTCTGTACCGCCCTGCCTACCTGCAAAAAGAGCTGGAGCGGTTCCAGGCAGGTCTGTGGCAGAAGGAGCGCTTCTCCGTGAAGCAGCAGCTTTCCGAAATGCACCGACAGATCCAGCGCATCCTTGGGCGCAGTTCTGACCTGACAACGGAATTCTGCGAAGAAACGCCCTATCTTTGCGGGGACATCAATGCGTTCCAGATTGCCGTGCTCTCCGCCATTACCATGCTTTACCGCGATAAGACGCACCGGCTCTCCATTCACTTCGGGCTGAAATGCGAGCACAACACCTGCTTTCTCACTGTCAGCATGACCCCGACCCCGGAGGAGCGGACGGATAACATGCATTCTCTCAGTGATTTCGGTTCCACCTATCCGGAACAGGTGATGCTTGGGTGCTTCTGTGAATCCGTTGGCGGAAGCTGGATGAAGGGTGAAAGCGGCTCTACCGACTTTCTCCGCATCACCCTGCCCTGCGAGGAGAGCAGCAGTTCCGCCCTGATGAGCTTCCATCCCACGCAGGAAGGCCGTTTCTTCAATAAATATGAGATTATTCTGGCACGGATTCATCTGCTGCTTCTCGGCTGACAGTCCGCCCTAAAAAGTCATCTGACCGCCCTTGGCGGTCATTTTTTTCAAAAATCTGAAAAAAGCACTTTACAAATGCAAGAAAATGTAGTATAATGATAATTGTAAATTTTCAAAATGACATTTGGAGGAAATCACTATGGCTGATATGAACGTTGTTTGTCTTGACCTTGAAGGTGTGCTTGTACCCGAGATCTGGATTGCTTTTGCAGATGCAAGCGGCATTCCGGAACTGCGCAAAACCACCCGTGACGAGCCGGATTACGATAAGCTGATGCAGTACCGTCTGGCTATCCTGAAGGAGCACGGCCTCGGTCTGAACGAAATCCAGGCGACCATTGCAAAGATTGACCCGATGCCCGGTGCCAAGGAGTTCCTGGACGAGCTGCGCAGTGTAACACAGGTACTCATCCTGTCGGACACCTTCACGCAGTTTGCACAGCCGCTCATGAAGAAGCTCGGCTGGCCGACTATCTTCTGCAACACACTTGAGGTTGCGGAAAGCGGCGAGATCACCGGTTACAGGATGCGCTGCGAGAAGTCGAAGTACACCACCGTCAAGGCGCTTCAGTCCTGTGGTTTCCAGACAATCGCCTCCGGCGACAGCTTTAACGATCTCGGCATGATTCAGGCATCCAAGGCAGGCTTCCTGTTCCGCAGCACGGAGCAGATTAAGGCTGACCATCCGGAGCTGCCTGCTTTTGAGAGCTACGACGATCTGCTTGCTGCTATCAAGGCGGCGCTTTAAGCCCTCCGTAACGATTCATCAGCCGGCTGCGATTTGCGGCCGGCTGTCCGTTTTGCTGTCCGTTGACAAAATGGGGTGTTCTGATCGGTGAAACAGTGCGATTGCACTCTCACGATTGTGCAAAGTGACTAAAGTTGGAATGTGCAAATGCAATAGTTTTCACAATCTTACAAAAATACGCCTGAATCGGTTTGACAAATATGGAATATGTGGTATAATAAATAGTAGGTATGTTGCAGCAGTATAACCATAGGCTTCGCTGCACAATATGGAAAGGAGCACTTGGCATGGCGAAGAATCCAAAACTCATTGCGATTACATCCGGTAAGGGGGGTACCGGCAAGTCGTCGATTTGCTACGGCATCGGCTATACACTTGCAAAGCAGGGAAACCGTACTCTGATTATCGAGCTGGACTTCGGTCTTCGCTGCCTGGACATCATGTTCGGGATGTCCGGTAAAGTGCAGTATGATCTGGGTGATGTGCTTTCTGGCAAGAAGAAGATTCTTGACGCTGTATGCGTGGTTCCCTCGGCAAGCAATCTCAATATTCTTTGTGCGCCGAAGGATGCATTCATGAAGGTCACCGCTGAACAGGTCGTTGAAATCTGCCGAAGCGTCCGTCAGTATTTCGATTACATCATCATTGATACCGGTGCCGGCATCAGTTCGCACGTTTTCGATATCGTAGAGCAGGCGAATCTGATCCTCGTGGTCACAACGCCGGATCCGATCTGCATCCGTGATGCTACGATGATGTCCGATGAGTTCTACAAGCGTGGCAACAAGCGTCAGAGACTCATCGTCAACAAGCTCTCCAAAAACGACATCAAGTCCGGTATGATTTCCAACCTTGACGAGATTATTGATACTGTCGGGATTCAGCTTCTTGGCGTTATCCCTGAGGATTTCGCTCTCAAGGAATCAACCGGAAAGGGCACGCCCCTGTCACCGAATGCCCCGAGTCTTGCAGCATTTGATGCCATCTCCAAGCGCCTGACCGGTGACACAATTCCGCTGACTATCAAGTAATATCTACAGCGTACTGCTGCGGAGGACACGAAAGAGGAACGGCTGCTGTGTACTGTAATCTGCTGCTGCGGCTTCCGTGTCAGTCCGCCCTAAAATTCAATGGAAGGAATGATAACTATGACAATCGCATTGATCGCACACGACGCAAAGAAGGAATTGATGGTGCAGTTCTGCATTGCGTATTGCGGCATCTTGTCCCGTTACAACCTTTGTGCGACCGGTACGACAGGCAAGGTCGTCAGCGAAGCGACCGGATTGCCAGTACAGCGTCATTACAGCGGCTCCCATGGTGGCGGCGAACAGATCGGTGCCCGTATTTCCTGCGGCGAGATCGATGTGCTGCTCTTCTTCCGTGATCCGAATAAAGCCAATACAGGCTCCGAGGCTGCCGATCTGACGCTGCTGCGTTTGTGCGATGTCCACAATGTTCCGGTTGCCACCAATATTGCAACCGCAGAGGCGCTGATTATGGCACTCGACAGAGGGGATCTCGATTGGCGTGAAATCGGGAATCCAGAGCTGTAACTTCACGGACAGAACAAGAATCAAACGAGAAATGAGGAATCAGGAATTGGGAATGAAAACCGGCATGCCGTGGGGCTGTCCTATCTGCGTCATTCCCTACTCCTTGTTCCTCATTCCGCATTCATACGGAAAGGAATATGTCTATGTCAATTCTTAAGCGACCCAATGGCACCGAGGATATCATTCCCGGCGTATCTGCCGAATGGCAGGCACTTGAAAACTTCCTGCGGACAACAGCACATGTGAACGGCTTCCAGGAAATCCGCATCCCGACCTTTGAGCAGACTGAACTGTTTTCCCGTGGTGTCGGTGAAACAACAGATGTCGTGCAAAAGGAGATGTACACGGTTTCTGCCAAAGAATCAACCTTTACGCTGCGTCCGGAGGGTACCGCCGGTACCATCCGTGCCATGCTCCAGAACGGGCTGCTGAATGAAGCGCTGCCACAGCGTGTGTATTACATTCTGTCGTGCTTCCGGCATGAGCGCCCGCAGGCAGGCAGACTGCGGGAATTTCACC
>JAFXOO010000258.1 GCA_017528675.1 Oscillospiraceae bacterium
CTTTGGTGCAGCGATCTACGCCAAGGAGCAGGCGACAGCTTCCGGTCAGACCGAGAGCAAGCTGATCTCCCCGGAAAACCTCGCCAACTTCTCCTACACCTCCAAGATGGTGCGCTGCGGCGGCTGTACCGCCAACTGCCAGCTCACGATCATCCGCTTTTCGGACGGCGGCAGATTCGTTTCGGGCAACCGCTGCGAAAAGGGCGCCGGCATCAAGCGTGAGACAGAGATCCCGGATCTTTATATGTATAAATACAACAGCCTGATGCAGCTTGTGAAGGAGCAGCCGAAGGAACAGCGTGCGGTTGTGGGACTGCCGCTCGTGCTGAGCTTTTATGAGCGCCTGCCGTTCTGGTACACGTTCTTCACAAGGCTTGGCTTTGGTGTGGAAATCTCCGGTGAAAGCGACCGGAAGATGTACTTCAAGGGACAGCACACCATCCCCTCGGATACCGTCTGCTACCCGGCGAAGCTTGCTCACGGCCATATTGAAACACTGCTCGAAAAGGGCGTGGACTTCATCTTCTGGCCGTGCATGAGCTATAATCTACAGGAGCCGGATACCAACAACCACTTCAACTGTCCGGTTGTTGCGTATTATCCGGAGCTGATGCACGCCAACCACAGCGGGCTGAATGCGGACAACTTCCTCTACCCGTACCTCGACCTGAACAACCGCAAGCATGTGGTCAAGGTCATGAAGCAGGTGCTGGCGAAGTACCACATCGGCAGCCAGATCGCCGGTGCGCTCGATGCCGCCTTCAGGGCACAGGAGCAGTTCCGGCAGGATATCATCAACAAGGGACAGGAGATGATCGCCCAGGCAAGAGCCGAGGGCCGCAAGATCATTGTGCTTGCCGGCCGTCCCTATCATCTCGACAAGGAGATCAACCACGGCATCCACAAGCTCATCACGAGCCTCGGACTTGCTGTTGTGACCGAGGAGGCCGTTGCGCCGCTCGGCCAGATGCCGCATCTGCATGTGCATAACCAGTGGACGTACCACAGCCGCCTGTACCGTGCAGCACAGTATGTGACCACCCAGCCGGACATGCAGCTCGTGCAGCTTGTCAGCTTCGGCTGCGGCATTGATGCCATCACCACCGATGAGGTGCGCAGCATTCTGGAGGAGGGCGGCAAGCTCTATACCCAGCTCAAGATCGACGAGATCAACAACCTGGGCGCTGCCAAGATCCGTCTGCGGAGTCTGCTGGCGGCAATGAACGGATAACAGATACACCGCAAGGAAGGAGAACAATTCCCAATGGACATCGAGCTCGGAAAAGACGGATATCCCATCTTCACACCGGAAATGAAGGAAACGCACACCATCCTCATCCCGATGATGCTGCCGATCCATTTCCAGTTGCTCATCAGTGTTTTCGAGGCCTATGGCTATCACTGCGTGGTGCTTGACAATGAGTCAAGAGCCGTTGTGGATGAAGGCCTCAAGAACGTGCATAACGACACCTGCTACCCGGCGCTCCTGTGCATCGGGCAGTTCATGGATGCCCTGAAAAGCGGAAAATACGACCCGAACAAGGTCGCTCTGATGCTGCCGCAGACCGGCGGCGGATGCCGGGCTTCCAATTATATCCATCTGCTCCGGAAGGCACTGAAAGACACCTTCCCGCAGGTTCCGGTCATCTCGCTGAACTTTGTCGGCCTTGAGAAAGACCCCCGCAACGGCTGGCATATGTCCATGCCGATGATTATCCGCTCGCTCTACAGCATCATCTACGGAGACATGCTCCAGATGCTGTATAACCAGTGCCGTGCCTACGAGCTGGTCAAGGGCAGCTCCAAGAAGGTGCTGGACAAGTGGGTCAAGAAAATGATCCCGATCCTGCGTACCAAGGACTACACCAACACCAAGAAGTACTACAAGGGCATGCTGGAGGATTTTTCCAGGATCGAGCGTTCCACCGTACCCCGCATCCGTGTGGGCATCGTGGGCGAGATCTATGTCAAGTTCTCACCGCTCGGCAACAACCACCTCGAAGACTTCCTGATCTCGGAGGGCTGTGAGCCGGTTGTGCCGTCAATGCTGGAGTTTGCGCTGTACTACATGGTCACCAAGGTCAATGAAGCCAAGCTCTACGGCAGAAGATCCGCCGCAACGCCGGTCTATCACATGCTGTACAAGATGTTCCTTGCCAAGCAGCATGAGGTCATCAAGGTCATCAACGACCACGGCGTGTTTGTGCCGCCGCATGACTTTGTCCATCTGCTGCACTCCGTGAGCCAGTACATCGGTCTCGGCGTGAATATGGGCGAGGGCTGGCTGATTCCGGCGGAAATGGGCGCTTTAGCGGAGAGCGGCACAGAGAACATCATCTGTACCCAGCCGTTCGGATGCCTGCCGAACCACATCATTGCCAAGGGCATGAGCCGTGCGGTCAAGGAGCGCTACCCGAATGCCAATATCATCGCCATCGACTATGACCCCGGTGCGACCCGTGTCAACCAGGAGAACCGCATCAAGCTGATGCTTGCCAATGCAAGAGCGGCGATGGGGGAGGTCTGAGACAGAAAAGGAGAGGCTGCCATGACGTATTCTCTGGAAGCATTGCTCGGGATGGTGATCGTGGTGTCCTTTCTTGGTTTTTGTCTGGAAAACATCTGGATCCTCCTGCGGCACGGCTTTATTGACAACCGGAACATGCGTCTTCCCTTTTTGACAGGCTACGGGCTGACAGTGCTTGGATTCTACCTTGTTGCTGGAATCCCGACAAAAGATAACCAGCTCGCCTATTTTGCTTTTTCCTTTGCAGTTGTCAGCATCGGTGAGATCCTGATGGGGAAGCTCACGGAGCATCTGATGCACATTTATTACTGGGATTACTCCACAATCCCGCTTCACATCACCCGCTACACCTCAGTACCGACCAGCCTTGGATTTGCGTCCATCATTGTACTGTTCATGAAACACGGCTTCACAGCACTGATGAAACGGATCAATGCGCTCCCTGCAAAGGTGCTTGGACTGACACGGTTCATTCTGCCGGTGCTGCTGTATGACATGCTGTACTGTTACCATGTCATGTACCGCACAAGATCACATTATATTCTGTGGAAATATACACTTCCCTGGCGAAGACAGGAGACTGCGGAAGAGGAAAATCCATAATCAGCACAGAATGCAAGGAGGGTGAGCCCGGCTCCCCTCCTTTGCCAAATGCGGGAGAATCGCATTTTTTTTGCGGAAACTATTGACTTTTCCCCCATTTTATACTATAATTAACATGTATGTCGCATGTTCATGCGATACCAAGAGAGAAAGCTCCGCCTGACCGGCCATTCCGGAGGTGCGGGCGGTAACAGGAGGTCAGATTGTGAACAAGAAAGTAGGAAAACCCGTCTTCTTCATCGTCATGTGCATCATACTGCTGTTTGCGTATACAACAGTATTTGGTGTGGACAGCTATAAGGGAGACATCAAGTCCACCTATATCCACGGGCTGGACGACATCCGTCTTGGCATTGATATCCAGGGCGGTGTAGACGTCACCTTCGAGCCGGAGGACGACCTGGAGGCAACAGAGGAACAGATGGATGCGGCCATGGAGGTCATCAAGCTCCGTCTTTCCACACTGAACATCAACGACAGTGAAACGTATGTAGACTACAACAACAGCCGCATCATCGTGCGCTTCCCGTGGCAGTCCGGCGAGGAGAACTTCGACCCGGCTGCTGCCGTGAATGAGCTCGGTCAGATGTCTGAGCTGACATTCCGCTACGGAACAGAGGCAGACGGCGAGGTCATCCTGACCGGTTCAAGTGTAGACACTGCTATCCCCGGCTATGACCAGCAGAATTCCCAGTGGGTTGTACAGCTTGCCCTGAACGACTCCGGTAAGGATGCCTTTGCTGCCGCAACGGCACAGCAGGCTGCGCAGAACGGCTATATTTCCATCTGGATGGATGATACCTGCGTTTCCAGCGCAACCGTCAACGAGGCAATCAACAATGGTAATGCCGTGATCTCCGGTAACTTCACAGCCGAGAGCTCCAAGGAGCTGGCTGACCAGATCACCTCCGGTGCACTGCCGTTCTCGCTGCATGCCACCAGCACCAAGACCCTGTCTCCGACACTTGGTACCGGTGCACTGCGTGCCATGGTTATCAGCGGTCTGATTGCGCTTGCCTTTATCTGCGTGTACATGCTCGTGCTGTACCGCATCCCCGGTCTGATTGCCGTACTCGGCCTGATCGGACAGGCTGCCGGCATGCTGGCGGCTGTATCCGGCTGGTTCGGTTTCCAGCCCAGCTCTACCCTGACAATCCCTGGTATTGCCGGTATCATCCTCTCGATCGGTATGGGTGTTGACTGTAACATCATCACTGCTGAGCGTATCAAGGAGGAGCTTGCCAAGGGCAGAAACGTGGAGACCGCCATCAAGTCCGGTTATTCCAACGCCTTCTCAGCCATCCTTGACGGTAACCTGACGCTTGCCATTGTTGCCATCATCCTGATGGGTGCGTTCGGTACCAACACCAACCCGATCACCAAGTTCCTGGATGCCACCATCTTCCGTCCGTTCGGTGCAACGACTGAAGGCTTCATCTACTCCTTCGGCTTCACACTCGTGGCCGGCGTTATCCTGAACTTCATCATGGGTGTGTTTGCCGCACGGCTGATGTCCATGTCGATCGCACGCTTCAAGGCCTTCCAGAAGCCCTCGCTGTTCGGCTACAACGAGAAGACCTATAAGCCGGTCAAAACACTCGCCTTCTCCGAGAACAAGAAGAAGTTCTTCATCATTTCCGCAGTGCTGATCGTGCTCTCCCTCTGCACTACCTTCCTGGGCGTTGAGATCGCCATTGACTTCAAGGGCGGTACCATCGTATCCTACTCCTACAGCGGCGAGCTCAATCCTGACACCTGCCGCAGCGACATCGAGGGCATCCTCAACACGCCTGTCAACATTCAGACCGGTGAGAGCTTTGACTCCGACACCAACATCCTGACCGTGTCCTTCTCCTATGACGACAGCCTGACGCTGGAGCAGCAGGAGAGCATGCTCGCCAAGATGCAGGAGACCTATCCGGACAACAACGTAGATATGCTTGAGAGCAATGAGGTAAGCCCGTCCTCCGGCCGTGAGTTCTTCGGCAAGTGCATCGTGGCAGTTGTCTTTGCAGCGCTCCTGCTCATCATCTACATTGCCCTCCGCTTCAAGCGCATTTCCGGCTGGTCAGCCGGTGTGTTCACAATTGTGGCACTGCTGCACGACATCATCATCACCTACGGCAGCTTTGTTCTGTTCGGCTTCGAGATCAACTCGAACTTCATGGCAGTGATCCTGACGATCTTCGGTTACTCCATCAACAACACAATCGTTGTTTATGAC
>JAFXOO010000259.1 GCA_017528675.1 Oscillospiraceae bacterium
AGTGAAGCTGCGACTGAGGCTGAGGAGAGTGAAGCTGCGACTGAGGCTGAGGAGAGTGAAGCTGCGACCGAGGCTGAGGAGAGTGAGACTGCGACTGAGGCTGCGGAGAGTGAGACTGCGACTGAGGCTGAGGAGAGTGAAGCTGCGACTGAGGCTGAGGAGAGCGAGGCTGCAACCGAGGCTGAGGAGAGCGAGGCTGCGACCGAGGCGGAGTCACCGACGGATCCTGAGACACCGGAGCTGCCGGAGGAAGAAACGGTGGCATTTGCCAACGAGAGCATCATCAGTGTGGTACATGAGGAGGATTACGATGATCCGTCCTCGATTACCTACAATCCGAGCGAGAAGGTTTATAAGGCTCTGGCCGGCATCAAGGAAGCGGAGTACGGTAAGCCGTATTTCATTGAGGAGGAAGATGCCTACTACCTTGCTGTACGCTATGACATCAAGGACCGCATGACCCCGGAGGATCTCTGGACGGAGAGCACCATGAACTCTGCCAACTTCGCAATGCATGATAAGGATTTTGAAGATCTGCTCGACACATGGACCAATACGATGGAAGTCAAGCGCAATGCGGCGGCTTACAAACGCTATGACCCGTTCAAGTTTGATTTCGCCTGATGGTAATTGACTGCATCGGGACGCCAAAAAGCAAGATGCTGCAAATGTTTGTCATTTTTGGAAAACTCCTTGCATTCTACAGAAAACTGTGCTATAATAAGTATAAGTAGGCAGAGTGTCTGTATCAGATGTGCTGCGAGAGGGACAGCCCTCTGGTACCGCAACAGCTATAAAGGGAGGTTTTCGGCATGAGAAAGACAAGAACAGCGCTGCGTTTTGCCGCTTTTGCTGCTGCGCTTGCACTGACGGCAGGTGTGCCGGTTGCTGCGCAGAACAGCGTGTATTCCGGTGCGGGGCTTACGGCACAGGCAGCCATTGAGGACGGGCCGTACACTGAAGGCTCTGTAGGCGATCTGTACTACATCAAGTATGAGGATCATGCTTCGATTTCGGGCTGCAAGGCAGGGGTTTCCGCTGTGGAGATTCCGGATTCCATTGAGGGGGTTCCGGTGACCTACATTGACGATTATGCATTCGATTGCAGTGATGTGACCAGTGTTTCCATTCCGGCGGGTATCACATCCATCGGCAACTACGCCTTCAGCTATTGCTTCAATCTGAAATCCGTTTCGTTGCCGGACAGTATCGAAGCCATCGGTATCAAGGCGTTTGAGAACTGCAAGAGTCTGGAAACGGTGGAATTTCCGGATCATCTGGTGAAGGTCAGAAGCCATGCGTTTATGAGCACGCCGTGGCTGGAGGCACAGCAGAAGAAGAATCCGCTGGTCATTGTGAACGGCGCTCTGATTGACGGCACAACCTATGCGGAGAGCGAGCTTGTGATTCCGTCGGAGGTGACGTACATTGCATCGAGTGCCTTTGACCGTAACACCACGATTACCTCTGTGGTCATTCCGGCTTCGGTCAAGAGTGTATCGGACAATACCTTCTGGATGTGTGAGAATCTGGAGTCCTGTGAAATCAGGGGCGCAGAGACAATCGAAAGCATGGCGTTCGGCTACTGCGAAAAGCTCAAGGATTTGAAGGTTTCCAACAAGCTCAAGACCATTGAAAACTATGGCTTCAATGAGTGCAGCGGCAACGGTGCTACTATTACATTCTATGGCAGTGAGGCACAGTGGAATGCGGTGGAGAAGCTGGATACCGGCGATTTCCTCAAGAATGCACGGGTGGTATTTGATGAGGGCGGACTGCCGGAGGATCCTGACCCGCAGACGGTGGAAGGTGATGTGGACGGCGACGGCGCACTTTCGGCGGCAGATCTTGTGGCGCTGCAAAAGTGGCTGCTTGCGGTTCCGGGTGCAACACTGAAGAATAATGATGCAGCGGATATGGATAAGAACGATATCATTGATATCTTTGATCTCGGCCTGCTCAAGAGAGCACTGCTGAATAAGTAACATAATGCAGGACAGAAACGGCTTTGGCTGTTTCTGTCCTTTTTTGACGGCCTTGCGTATGGTGTTTAGGGAAGCGCTGAATCAATGGATAGGAAAGGGGATATTTGTGGGGGACGACACGGGATTTCAAGGCTTTTGTCATAGACATTCCCTGACAAGCTGAGAGGTCAGAACACACGGTTCTGACCTCTCGGTCTGTCAAAAAAGTGATTTTGCAGGGCTCGGGGCGATAGCCCCGATCGGGGTGCTTCGGGCCGAAGGCCCCGCAATAAAGCCCCCTCCCCGATGGGGAGGGGGTTGGGGGTGGGGTAGTGTGTACTGCCAGCCTGACCGGAAACAATTACTCAGCAGTTGCGAGAGCAGCCATTGCAGCGCCCAGATCCTCCTCGGTGCCCTCAACGGCTGCGAAGGTCGTTACCGAGCCGGCCTCGTCTGTCAGCACGAGAGTTTTCTCATCTGCCATCTCCCATGTATAGGTATCCTCACCAAGAGACAGGCTGTTCTCATCAATTGTCCACTGTACTTCATTGCCAAGCGGCTCCATGTCCTCGCTCAGTGCGAACAGACCGGCAGTGCCATTCTCATAGAATGCCAGACCTGCGATCACGCCCTCGTCATCTGCACCAGCCCAGAGTGTGCCGCCAAGGGTTGCTGCAAGATCATCGGAAGCCTCTGCACCAGCATCCTCTGCATCTGCTGCGCCGGCACCGCTGTGGCCAGGCTCGATCTCACCGAGTACAACAGCGGCACCGATGAACTCGGCTGCGTCATCTTCGGTTGTCTGGGTCATATCAATGAACTCGCCGCCCATGGAAATATGCAGAACGGAGAGATCCTCGGCAATATCCCAGCCCATTTCCAGAACCGGTACATAGTCTGCGCTGTAGAGTGTGATCGTGTCGTAGTCAATGCCCCAGTAGAGCGACTCAACAACAGGATTGCCCTCATTGTCAATCGATGCCCATACCATTGCATTGTCGAACATTGCCAAAACCAGACCGTTATCAGAAGAATCGGTACCGAACCAGTAGGTCTCGTTCAGAGCCTCACCAACGGTCTTTGCCAGAGACATCTTTTCGAGCTCCTCAACAGCAGCGTCGAAGGAATTTGCATCGGTCTGCTTCATCACGACGGTATCCTTGATGACCATGGTATCGGAATAGTCGTTATACGCCCAGTCAAAGCCGCCGATCTCATCGGTCAGCTCTGCATCGGAATAGATGAAAATGTGGCTTGCATCTGCGGTGATATCCCAGTAGCCCTGTACTTCGCCGCCCATGTCATCTGCAAAGTAGATCTCATCTTTACCGAATGCCAGAGCATAGCAGTTGAACTCTGCATCCATGCCGACCCAAACAGTGTCGGAAATTGCAGCGAGCAGTTCAGCGGCCTGCGCAGCCGCCGCATCATCAACCTCTGCCTCGGTATCAGCTTCAGTTTCAGCCTCTGTGTTTGCCTCAGCAGCAGCTTCTGTAGCAGCCTCTGTTGCCGGGGTGGGTTCTGCCGGAGCATCGCCGCCGCAAGCGGTGAAAGCGGTCAGAGAAAGTGTCATGGCTGCCAGAACAGCAGCAATTTTCTTCAGGTTTTTCATAATCTTTACTCCTTATCCATGTTTGGTTTGTCTATCATTTCCGGAATGTTTTCTCTATCGAAATCAGGAGGAAATACACAATGAGCAGCGTGTATTTGATTTCTTTGCCGGAATTCGTTCCGGAAATGATAGGTATATCATATCAGCAGCAATGCTGGTATGTGCAGTGAGGGAATGTCAGCCCCGGATCATTCGTTGCGGTAACGGATGATCTCGTTGGGTTCATTTTCGAGAAATCTGCTGTATTCTTCGACAAATGCTGCCATCCGGAATCCGGCTTCGATCTCGTCTGTGTGCTCGGTTTCCATCACCAGTCCGATCAGCTTTGCAGCTCCGGCATCCTGGGCCAGCAGGGCTTGAATAATATAAACGTCCTCTGTGCTGACTGCTTTTTTATCTGTACCAAGCTTCAGTGTCATCGTATTTTTGTCATACTTCACTTTTTTTTTCAGCTTCACTGTTCTCCCCCCTTCCGGTGAATCAGGCCTAACTGCAATGCCTTTCGTTCAGCCTCAGCACGGTTCCTGGCGCCGAGCTTCTGATAGATATTGCGGTTATGCTTTTTCAGACCGTCATAGGAGATACCGCATAGTTTACAGATCTCCTGCATGGAAAGTCCCTGACAGAGCAATCCGAGCACCTGTGTCTCACGATCTGTGAGATAGATATCCGGTTTCTTCATAAATTGCAGATAATCCGGATAGGCAAGTGCCATTTTCCTGCTTTCATCCATGACATCCTTCAGGAACGACCTTGATATGCTATGATTCTCATAATGCATCAGCAAGGGCAGCACCGCTGCACCTTCCAGTGAGAACACACGCACGAAATGAAACTCCTCTGCTTGTCTGAGTGCTTCTGTCAGAATTTCCTTCCAGTTTTCATTTTCCAGGCGGTACAGGATGACTGCTTTCAGGACATTGTTTTCGATCATCATGTATGTGCGCTGGTAGCTCTGGAAATACCCCGTCAGGAAGCACGCCAGATCGAGCGCCTCTGTCAGGCGGTTTTCAGCGACCAGACAGCGGATCTTCACCATATACCGGTATCTGTCGAGTACATAGAAGCTTTTCTTTTCGTCCGGTGCTGATTCAAGATAGGCACGGAGCGTATTCTTATCATTCGTGTAGAGTGAAAACCATACACAGAATGCCTGAAAATTGGGGAGAAGCTGGGTTGCCTGCTCCTCGCTGATCTTCTGACGGAACATATCCAGCCGCCGTTTTGCGGTCGGATACTGTCCTTGCAGCAGATGCTGTTTGATGAGAAGTCCTGTGGCGGCAAAGATCAGTTCCATCTTACCGTCATTGGCAGCGTCTGCAATGCCATTATTGAGTCGGGTGACGATCTCATAGGGATCGACAGTGCCTTTTTCAAAATAGCTCTCAGACAGTGCAATATCGACAAGCCCCTTGCCGGTTTTTCCGAGTACAATCTCAATCGGATGTCCCAGAAACCGGGCAATGGCGTTATCGTTTTTTGACCAGACACAGAAATCAAGACCGCCGTTCATCAGGGACGGGAGATTCGATGTCACGGAAAACTCCGGCAGCTTGATCTCACCGGATTTGAGAAGTAAAAATGCATTTTTCAGGATCCCGATAATGCCCTTTCCGGCACGATGCGGCAGTGCAATATCCAGATACACCAGCTTGTTTCTGGCTTCCTTCCGCAGATGGCGGGGATGATCCGGATTCTCTGCATAGTCCTTCAGCCTGGCATACCAGTATTCGGAGCCCTGTGGATCCAGCACAAGTGAACGCAGCATGGACATTCCGCAGATCAGTACCGGGTTTTCACAGATCGTCTGCTCCGGAAGTGCGTCATAATATTTTCTGGTATCATAATAATGTCCGGTTCCGGGGTGTCTGGCAGCATTCCGGATGAGAAGCTCTATCATCTGTTCCTCTGTACCCGCAAGGCTGTAATACTCCAGCGCCCTGCTGATGTCATCATGCTGTTCATACCAGTATGCGGCACGGTAATAATTGTCCTTCTGCTTTTCCGGTGAATACGAATGCTTTCGTTTCCAGAGCAGGAATTTTTCGACCTCCGGACGGAATTTCCAAAGGGACTGCCCGACACGAATGACATACTGCCCGGTTTTCTGCAAGAAGGAAAGATACTCCCTGACAAACGGACTGCCTGTGATCGATGCAGCAAAGTCCTCGCTGAATTCCGGATATGCTGCAACGGCAAGCAGAAAGTTCCAGATTTCGCTGTCATATCCGTCGAACACTCTCCTGTCCCAGAAACGGAATACCTCCTCCCAGACGGTATCAACGAGCAGGGGGTCTACCTCCCCGGAGGAGACAATGTGCTTCAGGTAGAGCAGGGCAGCGGTCGGATACCCCTGACACCATTCGGTGAGCTGTTCGCATTCCTCTTGCTTCAGCGTGATTCCATGACATTCAAACAATTCCATGATCTGCTTTTCATGCAGACAGAAATCATCCTCTGAGAGGAATACAAAATCAAGGGAGAGCAGCAGATCTTCGAGCCATTCCGGAAATTTCCCACGGCTTGCAAGGATTGTCTGAATCCCTTTTTCACACAGGAGCGATGCGAGATAGTTTCTGGAATCGTAGTCCGTGATGAAAGATACATCATCCACAAACACGATGCTCTGCCGAATCTTTGAAAACTCCGGCATCTGATCGAGTCTGCCGCTGATTCCGGTAAGGCACAGAATGCTTTTGAAGGCATAATAATCATTGACCGCAGCCGTTTTTCCGTATCCTGTCGGAGCAGAGATCCAGACGGGTGCAAACCTTTCTTCTGCCAGTTTTAACTTTTCCGTGACCGCAGGGATCTTGATAAAGTCCATACTTTACTTACTTCAACGTCCTTTCTTCCTGACATGATATATTTTACCATGACGACCGGGATTTGTATAGTACCCCCAGGGGTACTTTCCGCTTTTTTTGATGTGATACTGAAACGATCTGACCGCATCCGAAAGCGCCTGCAAAGCCGTCTGAGCGCTGCTGCCGAAATGATCCGCTGCGGAGATTTTTCCGGCAGTCTCCGAGAAATCCGCAGCATGCTCTGTCCTCTCGTACAATTCTTTTGCATAGGCATCGAATGAAGTCGCTTTATTTATTGTAGCATACAATTCAGAATTTGTACAGTACCCCTATGGGTGCTTCAGCTTGTCGATAAAGCTCTTTTTCTGGTGCCGGCGCACCGGTGAGTGACCCACAGTCAAGGCATCTGTCTGATTGCACTGACGATGATCCGCATGATCCAGTGTAAAATTTGCCGCAGTGGGCTTGTGCAAAAATCAGATGACATCACACTCTGGTCAATGGGACTGCCTGCATATCGTATCCAGAAGGCCCTGAACAAATGGAAGGTTGAACTGCTTGCCGATGATCTGTATCGGTTTACAGATCTGGATGATCCCGATCTGAAGCTGATCCTTGACTCGTTTGGAATTAAAATACCTGTGAAACTTTTTCATAAAACTGACCTGAAATCACAAATCAAGGATATCAACATGGGTATATGATAGTGGTGCTATTTTATCAAAAATATCAATCGGCTATATTGCGTCACTTTTGATGCTATATAGCCGGTTTTCTATTCCTTCACGGCTTGTTTTTGCTTTTTTAAGTGGCAAACTTGGGTTATAGCGCACTTTCGGGGTGAAAGTCTATTCGCAGTGCGCATGAAGTTGAGTGCGCCATTAGATTTTTCCGTTCGATATTTTGACCGGGGAAAACAAAAGGCAGCGGATCATACCACTGCCTTTGAAAATTTATGTTTCATACCAACTTCCAACTATGTTATTCTTCTTATCAAATAGAACAAATTCCTTAGTGCTTTGCCATACCATTTTTCCAAGGAAGAAGTCATAATCCCATTCATCTGGTTTAGCTGTAACAAGTGCTGAATTAAAAACTATACTTCCATTTTTAGCCTCAATCCTTAAATAAATCACAGTTTCATTCAAGTTATGGTCAATATTTATTATTGCATTGTATGTTCTGCCTGGATTCCATTTTGTATTCCACACCCAGTTGTTTCGGTAATCAGCCGCCACTATCATCGATTCAACTTCTTCAAATGGTTTCATATCTATTCCGTAACAATCAGAAATTAGTTTAAGTCCTCTCATAATAATATCAAGTGCATCGTGCTTTTTTGAGATCTCACTTTTGCCTGGAAACATTCGATAATCATATAAAATCTTTACTTCAGCTATGCCTTCTAAATCTGTGATAGTTCCTGAGCTGTTTTCACTAATACAACAGCTTATTATAACCTTACTAAATGGGTATTGCATATTCTTAAAATGCTTGTATAATAATCTGCTAAAAAATGAAGTGATATTCCTTGTCTGCAAACGAAATTCTCTATCTAACAAAAGAACATGGTCACGATAATATTCTTGACAATCGCTAAGATATTTTTCTCTGGTATTGTAGCTGCATTCATTAATGCCATAAATAAATGGTTCAAAATTCACCTTGACCGCAATTTCTCTAAGCTTCATATAATTCACCTATGATTATTAGTATCAGTTTTATTTACAAGGGGATTGCCTATACTCTTTACCCCTAAATTATACCACACCGCCCCCGAAAAAGCAATCCCATTTCCGAGAAATCCGCCCTCCAAAAACATAGTCATCATCAACAGAAATGCCGTGTTGAAACTATGCAAGAGGGAGAACCGTCATGAACAAACTGTAAACTTTTCGGAAAATCATGAGCATTTTCTCAAAAACGTCGGTAGTAAAGTAGAAGGGTATTTTCATGGGCGGTCAGACAGGGCAGAAATTTGAATGTAACGATAAGCATATCGACATTCAAAATCGGCTCAGGGAG
>JAFXOO010000260.1 GCA_017528675.1 Oscillospiraceae bacterium
AGATTTTCCTGGGCTGCAACCAGGGCTTGTCCGTGAGCTTTATTCTGCTCACCTCAGCAGAGATTATCGGTGCACGGGACGGCATGGGCTATTATGTCAAGTACTACTCCGACTTCGGTGATTACACCCGCACCATTGTGGGGCTGCTCGTAATCGGCATTGTGGTCATCGGCGTGACGTTTCTGATAAACAGCCTGCAAAAGTACCTGCTGCGCTGGAAAAAGTAATGCCAATCCCCCCGGACTCCTTACCGGAATCCAGGGGGATACTTCTGTGCAGAGCAGACAGCCCAAAATCACAGCCGGGATTCCTCCCGGCTGTCAGTCTGTCAAAAAAGCTGTTTTGCAGGGTTCGGGGCGGCAGCCCCGATCAGGGGCAGGGGTAGAAGAACCTGCAATATAGCCCCCTCCCCGATGGGGAGGGGGTTGGGGGTGTAATGCTAACAGCTTAGGCTTTTTGTCGGCTTGCGCCGACTTAGGAGGGGCTGCTCGCCCCTCCTAAACCACCCTCGGCAGGACTATGCAGCCCTGCACCCGCAGATTTGGTTTCTGCTAAGTTGTTGGCATTGGTTGGGGGTGGGGCGCCTCACGGTGCGCCAGCACCAGAAAAAGGAATTTATCGACAAGCTGACAGCCGGGATTTCTCCCGGCTGTTTTTACGCAGATTTGGTTATTTCTCAGCATTCTCCTTGAGCAGGTCACGGATCTCGGTGAGCAGAAGCTCCTCCTTGGTCGGCTCCGGCGGTGCCGCAGCTTCTTCCTCCTGCTTCTTGCCGATCGACATTGCCTTATTGATTGCCTTAATCAGGCAGAACAGGATCAGTGCAAGGATCAGGAAGTTGATCACTGCCGAGATAAATGCGCCGTATGTAAAGTGTGCGCCGTTGATAACAAATTCACCGCCGACCTGAACCTCAGAGCTGCCGGTAATTGCCTGAATCAGCGGCGTGATGAAGCTGTCTGTCAGTGCCGTTACAATGGTACCGAAAGCGCCGCCGATGATGACACCGACTGCCATATCCATCACATTGCCCTTGAGCGCAAATTCCTTGAATTCGGCCAGAAAGCCGCCAGCCTTCTTTGCTGCTTTTCCTACTGTTTCGTTTGCCATTTGTTTGCCTCCTTAGGTTTTCAAAATTTAGCTGCATGCAGCTATGTGCAGGGGCAATGCCCTTTGCATCCGTTATTGCGGCATCACATCGGGAATCATATTGGTGGAATCCACTTCATCCTCCGTGGCTGCCTTCATCGTGCGCCGTGACTTCTTCGCCGTCTGCGACTGCATCGCTGCGAGCTGCTCTACGAGCTGATCGTCATCGAGCTTGTCGAGATCCGGAACCGCAATGGTTCCCCTGGGCTGTCTTGGCTTGTCATCAAAGAAATCCTCCGGAGAAATAATCTTGGTGGGGGTTTTCTTTGGCGTGTTAGTGGTCTTTTTCTTGGCAGTTGTTTTCGGCTCTGCCTTTTTATCCTCTTTGGGTTCAGCCGCTTTCCGCTTCGGCTTGGCTGGCTCCTCCGTCTTGGGCGACGGTGCCTCCTCATCCCGGACGCTGGTAAATTCGTCTGTACCGAGCCGGATCGAGAAGCTCATTGCACCGGGCTTGGCATTGGAGCTCATGGAATAGGTCTTGGGGTCTGCGCTGAAGAGCCTGTCAAGCAGCTCCTCCTCATCCCGGATTGTGACCTCTCCGTCCTCCGTATAGTTTTCGCTGTCATAGCCGTCATCCTCAGCCATCAGATACTCGGCGCCGAGCGGCATTTCATCCGGATTCAGCTCATCCTGTACATCCTGCTCGTAGCTTCGATAACCGAAACCAGGGTCGTACTCTCTGGCTGGTGCCGGTTCCTCCGGAGCAGCCATCGGTGCTCCTGTCACCCCCACAGCGGGCATCGGCTCGGAAGTCTCGCCCTGCATCACCGGCATCTGGTCGATGATTTCCTGCGGATCCTGTACAGGCAGCGCAGCAACCTCCATCACCGGCTGCATCTGCGGCATCACCGGCATCGCCGGCATTACCGGAATCTGTGTCATCTGCGGCATCTGCACAGGGACAGTCACCATAGTATACAGCGGGTTGCCATAGGCATCATAGCCCATGACCTGGGGCACCTGCTGCACATAGAGCGGGTTGCCCATTGTATCATAGCCGACAAACTGCGGCATACCATACTGCATCTGAGGCATCGCATACCCCATCTGCTGCATTCCCATCATTGTGGGATCCGGCATCATGCCCATCTGCTGCATGCCCATCTGGGGCTGCATTGGATTCATCATCGGCTGCTGCATGCCCATCTGGGGCTGCATCGGATTCATCATCGGCTGCTGCATGCCCATCTGGGGCTGCTGCATCGGGTTCATCATCGGCTGCTGCATGCCCATCTGGGGCTGCTGCATCGGGTTCATCACCGGCTGCTGCATGCCCATCTGAGGCTGCTGCATCGGATTCATCATCGGCTGCTGCATGCCCATCTGGGGCTGCTGCATGGGATTGATGGCAGGCTGCTGCGCACTCGTCATCGGCTGCTGAGCCGCAGGAGCGGGTGCCGGAGCAGGAGCGGGTGCAGGGGCAGGTGCCGGCTGCTGCGCAGAAGCTGCTGCTTCCGCCTGAGCGGCCGCATAGGCATCCGCACGAGAAGTACCCGTATCATCAGACTTGGCAAAAAAGCCCTTTTTTTCTCCCTTCAGCGGATATCCGCAGAACACGCAGAAAGAGAGCTTATCATTATCGAGAACCTTACCGCAATGCTGACAGATCATGATACTCACTCCTTTCCACACCTGAATTGCAGTTGCCTGCAAGATAACAAGGCGAGAATCCGCCTTGTTTCCTACCTTATATTATAGCACATCCTTCCCACAATAGCAAGACATTTTTAAAAATTGTACGTTTCTGTTACAAAGCCGCAGGAAATATTGTGAACTCTGTACAATCACTCGTTCTCTGCTGCTGCTTCTTCCGCATCGGGAGCAGCTTCAGATTCCTCAGCCGGAGCTTCGGACGAAGCCTCATCCTCTGTACTGCTTTCGTCCGCAGCGCTCTCATCCGGATCGGCATCTGCCGCCTCGCCGGTCTCGATGGTGATAATGAAGCCATCCACGTTATTGCCCTGGATGGTGTAGTTCTCTGCACCTGTGGGAAGCGGAACAAGCGTGCTTTCCTGGTTGCTGTCTGCCGGATAGTAGTAAATCTCGTAAGCCTTGCCGGCAGCATCCGAAACCATCAGGTGCTCGCCCTCGAAGCTGAACTCCTTGACATAGTCGATGTACTCCTCCAGACACATACCCTTGTCCATAATGACAGAGGCATGCGGCACACCGACATAGCGATAGTGCCACGGCTCAAACATGATCTCGGTCTGGTCAGTCTTGCCTTCCGGATAGCGCAGAATCATGCCGTATTCTGCACAGTGCTCGTCAATCCAGGAATAGATGCCGGTTCCGTCATAATCCGATCCGTCATAGAGCGACAGGTCTACGCCGTAGCCGGTCTGGTGCTCACTGTAGCCGGGCTTTGCAGCACGCTGCTCAGTCTCCTCACCCTCCTCCTGGTTCTCGTACTGGTCATAGAGCGATTGCTGCTGCTCCTGGGTACGATAGCCGGAAATCACGAGGATATTGTCATCATAGGTGGCCTCATAGAAATCATCAAGCATAGCGATGATCGAATCCGCCATCTCCTGCTTGACCATCAGATCACCGTCACGGACGCTGAAGCTGTGGCTTTCCTTCTCCATTTTCACATCATAGAGGCTCACCAGGTTCTTACCTTCTTCTTCGAGGGCGTAGTAATTGTTGACGAGAATCAGCGCCCCCTCATGTACAACAGAATTGGCAGTCTCGACGGACTGGAACTCCGGCGCAGCCTCGGTGGTCTCCTCCGGCACGGTAACGGTGCTGCTGCCCTCTGAAAAGCCTTGATCGATCTTCACGCCGCCTGCTACCACACGGTACCCCATGTAAAGCATGCCTGCTGCAACCGCAATCGTAAGGGCAATATCCATCGTCTGCGCAAGGTAGTTCGGCTGCTGCTGCGCTTTGTTGTTCTTCTTTTTCTTTTTGGTCTTTGCCATACTGCAACACTCCATTTCTTTCGTGCAGCACCGGAGCAGCCGGCTAATTTCCTGTATCTGCCGCCGGTGCGGTATCTCATCCATAACCGCTCTGTGCAGAGAATACTCCGCACGAACATTTCTATTATAGCACAAATCAGCGAAAAAGAAAAGTCTTTTTTTGATTTTTGGCATTTTTTCAGTTCCGTGTACAAATACGGGTATAATGCTCCCGTTCAGTGCATACAGTTTGGACAAGGGCAAAGCGCACACTGCGGATGCCGTTCCCGTGCATCCGCAGCGGCGGAATCAGAAGGGGGAATGTTCATGCACAGGATGACAGCCTGTCTGCTTGCGGCAGTACTGTTGCTTGCAGGATGCGGCAGGGAGCCGGAATACTGGGAGCAGACTTTGCCGCAGCTTGCGCCGGAGGCACCAACGGAAGCCGCCCCGCAGGAGGAGATCCGTGCCGTGTGGATTCCGGTCATGCACTATGCAGCGTGGATGACCGGCCGCACGGAGCAGCAGTTCCGTGATACCGTTGCAGGTGTGTTTGCGGATTGTGCAGCACTGGGGCTGAACACAGTCTTTGTCCATGTCCGTGCCTACGGCGATGCCTATTATGCGTCCACGCTGTTTCCACGGGGCGCCTACCTCACGGAGGACTATGACCCGCTCGCTGTTATGACCGAGGAGGCGCATGCCAGGGGGCTTGCGGTTCATGCGTGGATCAATCCGCTGCGCTGCCAGACCCCGGAAGGGCTCGAACGCACAGACAAGCGTTATCCGCTGCGGCAGTGGTATGACGACAGGAACGGCACTTATCTTGTGGAAGTGGACGGCCATGCATGGCTGAATCCCGCCTATCCTGAGGTGCGGCAGTTTGTGGCGGACGGTGCGGCGGAGCTGCTGGCTCAATATGATGTGGAGGGGCTGCATATTGATGATTATTTTTACCCGACGACCGATGCGGAATTTGATGCGCAGGCGTTTGCCGAGAGCGGGCAAAGCGATCTGGCGGCATGGCGGCGGGAAAACTGCACTGCGCTCATAAAGCTGCTCTATGACACAGTCAAGGCACAGAACCCCGCTTTGGTTTTCAGCATCAGTCCCCAGGGCAATCCTGAAACGAACAGCGGACAGCTCTATGCAGATGCCGCCCGCTGGTGCAGTGAACCGGGGTATTGTGACTGGATTGTGCCGCAGATTTACTATGGCTACCGGAATGCCGTCTGTCCCTTCACGGCGACGCTGCACTGGTGGGAAATGACAGCAGACAGCAGCCGGCTTGTCATCGGACTTGCGGCGTACAAATGCGGCAGGGAGGATGTCTGGGCAGGCAGCGGCGCAGATGAGTGGCTGAACGATTCCGGAGTGCTTTCCAGAGAGCTGGCCGAGGTGCTCGCAGGTTCAGCAGACGGCGCTGCATTCTATAGCTGCAACGATCTGTTTTCGGACGAAGCCCCCATGCCGGCGGAACGGGAGCGCATCCGGAAGATCCTTTCCCACGCAGTAACGAATCCTGCTGCTCTGCGCTGTGAACCGGTGCTGCCTGAACGAAACTGAGGGCACTTCCTGCGAAGCGCCCTCAGACTGTCAATATCATTTGCAAAGCGTACAGCCCTGTACCTGTTCTGTACTGCACGCTGCCGCACAAGGCAGGCAGTTCCGCCGCAGCACACACCCTTTACAGGATGCCGGCGGCGCATCGTCCGCACGAAGCTGCTGCAATACCGGTGATTCGTTCCAGTACGCCTCCACGCTCTCTGTCTCCTCCGGCCGGTCAAGATAGCGGCATGGCACCAGCTTTCCGTCTGCATTCACGGCAATCCGGGTACGCCCGGCACCGCAGCCCCGGAAAATGCCCCAGTTGTCATTCCGGAACACCCGCCTGAGCACAAGCGCCCGGAGCTGGGAGAAGCAGGAATCCACTTCGATCTGCATTGTGCCTGAATAGTGCCGGATGCAATTGGCTGCCGCCTGCATCTGCTCTGCATCCGGAAGATGCAGACCGCCGCAGGGCTCCGGCATCGTGATCGTCACGGCCTTCAGCCCACTGCTTTCGAGCGAAGCGAGCAACTCAGGCAGTGCCGCTGCTCTTTCCGGAGTAAGTGCGAGCAGTGCATGAATTTCATCGCATGCAGGGGGATTATCCGGCATCTGTTCTGCCGGGAACCACACGGCAGTCTGCAAATTGTGCGCACGGCACTGTGTCAGCAGCAGCGCTGCCTCCGGATAGGCTGCAAGCTCCTGCCCCGCAAACCAGACAGTGCAGACCCCGCCCTGGGCAGCACGCTCAATCCAGGCAGCCGCCGCTGCCGGCGGAAGCACTTTCTCCCCCCGGACAAGCGCAAGCTCCATCCGCTCCGGGAATTTCAGGATCCGATGAAACGGCAGAATCACACCATACTCTGAAATCTGCCGCAGATAGGCCTTTGCAGAGACTGCATCGCCGTCGATGGAGAATTTGATATGCGAAATGTCCTTCTGCATCATAAACGCCGCAATCGGCGGCTCCGTAATCCACCGGAACAGGGGAGCCTGCTTTTCCGGCTGGCACCAGCCCTTTTCTGTCAGCAGTGCAAAAAGCATCTTCTGCGCTTCCGGGTAAACCGTCGGCGGCTGGAACTCAATGCCGATTTTCCGGGAGATATGATCCGGAAACAGATCAAAGCTCAGCATAAATCCCTGTGTGAACTGCCCGACTGCCTGCATTACACTGTCCGCAGCGGCCGGATTGCCTGTCCAGCCAAGCTCTTGCAGCAGCAGCAGCACATTCTCTCCGGACATGCTCTCTGTATAGATCCGCACACTCTCCGATGGTTTACGGCTGTCCATGGTACCGACCTGGAACAGCGATTCACACTTTCCGTCAAGCAGCGTAATCAAACGCTGCAATGCCGGTGTAATCAGGGTAGCTTTCTCTGCGCCGACCAGATCAGGGAGTTCTGTCTCATAGAAATACTGCACCGCTTCTCCGTCTGCACCGGGCACCAGGCAGGATGCGTCGGAAAAGACGCAGGGACGGAATGCACCGCCCTCTGCATATTCTTCAAAATCATATTCGTACCAGTGATCCTTGACATCCGCACGGCCGCTTTCGACCTTGTAGGAAAAATCCGCAGTTTTCGGTGCTTCACCAAGCTGTACCTCATAGATCGCCTGCGGAGCCCGTACCTCACCGCAGCGTACCTGCATCCTGGCCAGTTCCCGGATACAGTCCTCTCCGATCAGTACAGGGAAGTTGTGCAGATCCGCATTTTGCAGATAATTGGTAATCGTCGGCCGCATGGTTATCATCTCCTTTAATATTCCCGCTTATTTTGTCAGATCCGCCTTATAGGAAGCCGGCTCCAGATCGTACAGCCTGCCGAGTTCCTCCATGAACCGGCGCTCCACAAATTCCGCACGCTCTGCCGGCAGATAGCCGGAATAGCTCGAACGGCACACATCAATTGCAGCCGGCGTAACCTCGCATGCCTTCAGCCAGTTGAAGAACCGTTCCAGACGCTTTTCAATCCAGGCCTCACTTGCCAGCGGATCTCTCTCGCCTGCCTCCTCGTACACCAGATAATACCGGCCGTCGATGATTTCGGCATGTACCAGCTTCTTCGGAATAATCCGGAACGGGTGGTTCCGGTCGTTCATGTATTCTTCATAGCCTTCCTTGGTCAGCTCGATTTTCTTCTTCGGGACACTGTGCAGGGAGTTGTCCCAGCAGAAATAATCCAGATCGACATCAAGCACAAGATGCTCCGCACCTTCGAGGTCTTCCTTGCCGTTCAGACCGTTCTCACGATGCTGGTAGAAGGAATACCGGGGGTCGCCGGTCTGCCGTTTCTTGGCGTGAATAAACGGAATATAGCCGCCGCTGAACAGGCCACGAACGGGATCGTAGCTGACATACAGCTCAGAAGGCCGCATCGGAACCGGCGTCAGATTCTTCACCACATGGCACACCGAGAAATACCCCTGCCAGAGCGCCGGATAAATAAAATCGGCAATGCCAAGGCACTTATCGGTAAATTCAAATGCCTCCGCAGCCGTCTGCGGCATATGCAGCATATCCCACGCATAGGCACCTGCCTCAAGGTCATCATGATGATCGACATGCAGCAGATAATTACCCTTTGGCGGGATATAACCAGCTTCAATCATAGCACTCCAGTGGTAATAAGCATCACGATGCTCGTCCATAATCGAAAACGGTACTTTCATTGTTCTTCCTCCGATCAAAAATATAAAGGCAACACCGCACAAAGCCCGCCTGACGGCTTGGCGGCACATCTGCTTGCATCTTTTCCGTCATCTTGCACAGAAATTCCTTGCTGGGCGCCAGCCCAGCGGCGTCATTTCTATACAATCTGACGAAAAATCTGG
>JAFXOO010000024.1 GCA_017528675.1 Oscillospiraceae bacterium
CATGAAATTAGCCGAAAGCCCCAAGACCACCGAGCTTTACTGCGCACCCGGCAACGGCGGTATTTCCCGCTATGCCAAGTGCTTTGATGTGAAGGCAACGGACATCGACGGCATGGTAAAGCTGGCGAAGGAGCTCCGGCCTGATCTTGTAGTAGTGGCGCCCGATGACCCGCTCGTGCTTGGCATGGTCGATGCCATGCAGGCGGAAGGCTTCAAAACCTTCGGCCCGAAGGCAAATGCCGCCATCATCGAGGGCAGCAAGATCTTCTCGAAGGATCTGATGAAGAAGTACAACATCCCGACCGGCGGCTATGAGGTCTTCACAGACAGCGAGTCGGCAATTGCCTATATCAAGGCACAGAACACCTACCCGACTGTCATCAAGGCAGACGGCCTTGCGCTCGGCAAGGGCGTGATCCTCGCCCAGAACGAGGAAGAAGCCGTTGAAGCTGTCAGGGAAATGATCGACAACAAGAAATTCGGTGAGAGCAGTGCCCGCATTGTCATTGAGGAATTCCTCACCGGCCCGGAAGTGTCCGTCCTGAGCTTCACGGACGGCAAGACGGTCGTGCCGATGATTTCCTCGATGGATCACAAGCGTGCGCTTGACGGCGATGAGGGACTGAACACCGGCGGCATGGGTACCGTTGCCCCGAATCCGTACTACACCCCGGAGATCGCCGCAGAATGCATGGAGACCATCTTCAGGCCGACCATCGCAGCCATGCAGCAGGAGGGCAGACCTTTCACCGGCTGCCTGTATTTTGGTCTGATGCTGACGCCGAACGGCCCGAAGGTCATCGAGTACAACTGCCGCTTTGGTGATCCGGAGACCCAGGTTGTGCTCCCGCTGCTTGATTCCGACCTTGTGGACATCATGCTGGCAACCTACAACGGCAATCTGGCGGATGTGGATGTGCAGTGGAAGAACGAGAGTGCAGCCTGCGTCGTTATGGCAAGCGGCGGCTATCCGGTGAAGTATGAAAGCGGCAAGGCCATCTCCGGCCTCGATGAGAAGGGGCAGACCGAGGGCGTTTTCGTCTATCATGCCGGCACAAAATTTGCAGACGGCAGCTTCCTGACCGCAGGCGGCAGAGTGCTCGGTGTGACAGCCACAGCCGCCACACTGGAACAAGCCCTTGCGAAGTCCTATCAGGCAGTGGATACCATCACATGGGAGAAGGTTCATTTCCGTCATGACATCGGGCAGCGTGCGCTGCAAGCAAACCAGGGGTGATGCTGTATGCATCCGAATCTGAAACGGTGCTTTAGCTTCGGGCAGTACGGGAACATCCTGTTTCTGCTGTTTGCACTGCTTGCGTGGCTGTATTACTGGTCTGTCTATAAGAACAACATAGACATCATCCCGCTGGAGGTCGCTGCATATACCGTTGAGGTCGGCGGCTTTGTGTGTATGCTTTTCTCGCTGCTGAATTTCCACCGCATAGTCCGCCACCGCTATCTCATGAAAACGGCCATGCTGGTATATATTATCGTGGAAGCGGTCATCATGGTCATAGACTTCAACTACGAGAAATTCACGTTCTGGCATGCGAATGCGATGTGGCTGAACATCACGCATTCGATCTTCTCCGGCGCCATCTGCTTCACCTATCTGGCACTTGAACCGAAGAATACCGGACTTGAGGTGGCACTCATCATCTCTGAGGTCATCATCTTAGCCGGTATGTTCGGGACTGTATTTCATCTTCCGGTCTATGTGACGCTGCTGTGCAATTCTCTTGCATATGTGGTATTTTTCTCCATACTTCGCTTTTTAGTGGCACAGGAGCGCATCATGATTGACTGCCACGGCGACCGTGCCAGAGAGACCAAATACCGGAGCGATTTCTTCGATGATATCTGATGGACAGAAACAGGCGCTGCTGAATGATCTGCAGCGCCTGCATACGACCCCGCTCGGTGAAGTGCGCATCCGGCGCAATCTGTCTCTGCAATGTGAAGACGTGACTGCATGGTGCAGGGAGCTGATCTGTGCACAGGATGCCGTCATTTCCCGGCAGGGAAAGAACTGGTACATCCGCAGAAACGGCGTGACGCTGACGGTCAACGCCCGTTCTCTTACAATTATCACCGCACACAAAGGAGGGGCAGAACCGTGATACAAGGCTGGATTTTGGAGGAGGAGAATCGCCGTCTGCCCTATCTCCGGGAAAAGACTGCCCAGCTCACGACCTCGCCGGGTGTGTATCTGATGAAGGACAGCAAGGGCGGTATCATCTACATCGGCAAGGCCAAGAATCTGCATAACCGTGTCTCCAGCTATTTCCGCCTCGGAGCAGACCATCTGCCAAAGGTTGCCCGGATGGTCTCGCATGTCCATGATTATGACTTTATCGTGACCGGCTCCGAATATGAGGCGCTGCTGCTCGAATGCAGCCTCATCAAGCAGCATAAGCCCCATTACAACATTCTGCTCAAGGACGACAAGGGCTATC
>JAFXOO010000261.1 GCA_017528675.1 Oscillospiraceae bacterium
AAGACAAATGCTTTTGATGTCCGGTCGGGTCACGCCGTCTCGATCGAGGAATACAAGGCTTCTGTTGCAAAGAAAGTTGATACATGTATCCCAAATCCCGCACCTGAACTGGAACTGGCTGAGAAAACCGAGGTTCTTTTTCAGCGCAGTGAACCGGAATATACCGTTACGTATGAAACCTACGGAGATGCCGAGCTGTATGCAGATACCGAGCTTGATGCCGTTTCCGAGGAATATACCGAGGATACACCGAAGTATGGAAGCATTCACCCGTTGGAGCGCTTCGATTTCGGTGAACCGGGAAAGGAGGTGGTTGGCGATGAAGAACGCTCTGATGCTGCACGCTCCGTGATACCGGAACCGTGCTACATCCCGCCGGAGGAAATACCGGAGCGGATTGAAGATCTGGAGGCGGAAGATGTGACCGCTCTGATCGAAGTGACGGAGCATTATGCGGAAGCCGTTGCGGCGGATCTGAGCAACTGGCAGGATGCCGAGGATTTCGGCTTTGAAATTGAGGATATGCTGTAAGCGATCCTCGCACAAAATGGAAAGAGGTAATGACAATGAAGCATGTAAAAACGCTGGCAGCGCTGATGCTGACAGTACTCACAATGGCGCTTGTCCTCTCATTCACGGCTATGACCGCCTGTGCAGCAGAAGAGCCTGCACAGGCCGTAACGCTGGATATGCAGGAGGACGGCATACTCACAATGGAAGCTCCGACCGTGACGATCGCAGCGGCGAATGGCAGTCTGGTGCCGCTGGCGGCTGCTGCCAACGGCGGTCAGCAGCAACAAGGTGGTGCGAACGATGCGGGAAGCTCCTACACAACGGTTATGAACTTCTTCATCACTTGGATCCGCAGAATCGGTGCAGCGGTTGCCCTGATCGGTGCCATCATGTTCGGTCTGGCAATCAAGGATAACAACGCTGATCAGAAGCAAGCCGGTCTGATGACGATGGTGGCTGGCTTTATTGTGGTGGCGATCTGCCTTGCTGCCAACATGTTCGATCTGTTTTCCTGACCAAAACAAGCTGTTCCCCGGCGCTCTGCCGGGGATGCAGCGGAACGGGAGGTTATGATGCATTTACTGTTATTAAGCGGATACATTCTGCCGCCGCTACCGGCAGAGACCGATCCGGCGCTTATCGCACAACACGGTATTTCTTTCTTCAGCACATGGATCGCCCGTGTCGGCGGTCTGGTCGCTTTCATTGGTGCCGTGAAGTTCGGGCTGTCCGTCAAGTCGGATGATGCACGGGAGCAATTGCAAGCCGTCCTGACGATGGTGTCCGGCTTCATGATCGTGGCAGCGGTCGGAAATCTCGGCACATTTGAGATCCCGTCTTCGTATACGGTCGCTGCTGCCAATGTGGAGTTTGCTGCGATACTGCGGTTCATCGGATCATGGGCAAGACGGGTCGGTGCACTGGCACTGTTTATCGGCGCTATCATGTTCGGACTTGCCACCAAGGACAACAATCCCGGCAGCAAGGTCGCCGGACTGAAAACAATGGCAGCAGGCGGCATCACGGCGGCGGTTTCCACGGTGCTGCCGCTGTTTGTGACGTGAGGGGGGCGATGGAATGAAACTGCAACTACGCAGATGCAAGCTCTCGCTGCATACAAAGATCTATCTTTTCATTATTATCGTGGTGCTGATCAATATGAATCCGATGCGTGCCAGTGCCGACTTGCTCGGCTATGAGATTCAGGACATCTATGTGGAAATTACAGATAATGTCCGGGAGACAAATGAGATTCTGGATAAGGCATTCAAATTTACGCAGATCAGCCCCTATGCGGTGATCAGCAATCTACAGACCAAATTCCCGGAACAGGCGAAGATCCTGCATGATGTACATCTTGCTTCGATCACCATGTCACTGATCGTTGCAACACTTTTGCTGATGGTCGATTTCTTCCGGAAAACGGTCAACTTCGAGTGGTCGTCAAAATGGGAAAATGTGCTGATTTTCCTGATAAAGATCATCGTGATCAAGCAGGTCGTGCAGAACGCCGATGTAATCATGGGCTACATCTATCAGGGCTTCAACTACATCAATCAGCAAGCGATCCACGCTTCGATGGAGTTCCTGCCGTTCGGTACAACGGAAACGTACACTTGGACAGACGAGGACGGCGTGATGACAAAGATGGTCAAAAAGGGATGGTGGGATTTCTGGATGGATGTGGGTGCCGGTTCTACCCGGACTACTTACAGCTATGTCATTTCGCAGGATGCCGTCCGAATGTTCTATCCAAACGCACAGTTCCCGGGCAAGGATCTGAATACCGATCCCCTGCCCAATCCCACCACGGCAGTGACGTTCATGCCGACCATGAGCATGATCCTGTTGCAGCCGTATTTCTGGATCATGAAAGCCATTGCGTATATCGTCTTTGTGATCGCAACGGGGCGTGTGTTCGAGCTGTGTCTGTACACGATCTTTGCACCCTTGCCGCTGGCGACATTTGCTTCCGATACCACGCATGATGTGGCGAAAAGTTTTATCAAGAACTACATTGCTGTGGTGTTGCAAGTATCCATGATCGTGGTGATGTTCATCATCTATTTAGCAGTCAATACAACGGTGCAGTCAGCCTATCCCGGGATGCCTGTCTTGAAACTGGTGGCGCTGATCTCGCTGGGGCTGGGTGTTGTGAAATCAAACGCATGGTCGAAGAAGATCTGCGGCATCGGATAGGAGGAAAATATGCTTGAAGCAAAGATTCCTGCGGAGATTCAGGAATACAAGTCGAAAATCATCGCCGGTCTGTCGCTGCGGCAGCTCATTGCCATCGGCGGTGCCATTGCAGTCGGCGTGCCTGTCGGGGTATTCGGCTACGGGAAGATCTCCAATGATCTGCTGCTGTGGCTGGTGATCCTGATTGTGGTGCCGTTTGCCGGTTACGGCTTTCTGCATTTCAAGGGCATGGTGTTCGAGGAGTTTGTCAAGGTCATGTTTCGGTACTATTTTCTGCCGCAGAAGCGTGTCTATGAAGATACAGATGCCAACCTGTTCATCGGGCTAAATGAGGAGCTTCTGGAACTGGAGATCGAGCAGCAGCGGCTGGAATACGAGGATGATGAAACAGAATGGAGATGATTTTTTGCTTTTCATTAAAGAAAAGGACGAGCGCTCGGCAAGGGCTGTTGACCGGGAGCGTGAAGCGGATCTGAAAAAGGGGCAGCGTAAGAAAACGCCGAAAGCTCGCCGCCAGATCAAGCGCACGACCATCCAGACCATGCCTTACGAGAGCTTTGTCAGCAATTATGTGATGCTCAACCGGAGCAACGTCAAGGTCGGGAAAGAGACATGCAATCTGTACAGCAAGACCTATCTGGTGCCGGATGTGAATTACATGTCCCTGACCAAAGACCAGCAAGATGAGCTGATGCAGCAATATGTCGGGCTTCTGAACGGCTATGACAATTCCGCTACGCTGCAAGTGACATTGGTGAATACCAAGATCAATCAGGATGAATTTGAGGCCAAAATGCTGCTGAAAGAACAGCATGACGGGCTGGACAGAGAGCGGCAGGAGTTCAACCAGATATTGCGGAACAAGATCACCGAAACAAAGAAGGGCATCCATTGCCGGATCTATTTCACGGTGACGGTTCCTGCGGTAAGCCTTGATGCTGCCAATAACAAGTTCTTTGCCATCGAGGTGCATCTGCTGTCCTGCATGAACGGGATCGGCACCAGCCTGATCGCCTTGACCGCCAATGAACGGGTGCGGCTGATGGCAGACATTCTCTGCGATGTCAATACGCCTATCCGCCCTGCAACGATGCAGGAGTTCGCACGGCAGTCGGAGAAAATGCTCTGCTGCCCGGATTACTTTGAGTTCAAGAAGGACTATTTCCTGTACAATAACACCTACGCACGCTGCCTGTATGTCAAACGGATCGACTGCGACCGGCTGACTGACAACCTGTTCAGCAGTCTGGTTGAGCTGAATCTGTCACTCATCATCACCCACAACATTGAATTTGTGGAGCCTGCCGAGGCACAGCGCTCTTGCAGCGCAAGCTCACCGACATGAAACAGGAAGAAATCGTCAAGGTGCGGAATGCGGTGGATTCCTCCCGGGGCGCATTCGTAAATCCTGTGGAGGGCTCCGAGCTGGCGATCAATCAGGCACAGGCGCAGGAGTTCCTGCTCGATCTGCGGGAACGCAGCCAGAAGATGACACTTTGTCAGTTCATCATCATGGTGACGGCGGATAGCTTCGATGAGCTGGAGCGGAACACGGCGCTGATCCATACGATTCTCCGCACCAACAACATTGAGCCGATCAACGCCCCCTACCGGCAGGAGCAGGCATTTGCCAGTGTACTGCCGATCGGCAATTCCATGTCCTGCGACAAGGAACAGAATCTACAGGTGCGGCGCACACTCTCCTCGGAAAGCACAGCGATTTTCATGCCGTTCAATGCGGTTGAGCTGCTGCATGAGGGCGGCTTGTATTACGGGCAGAACCTGATGACGCACAGCATTATCCTGTTCGACCGCAAGCAACTAAAGAATCCGAACGGCTTCTTTTTCGGTGTACCCGGCTCAGGCAAAAGTTACCTTGCAAAGATGGAAATCACCTATTCAATCCTTTCTACACAGGATGAAATTTTGATCCTCGATCCGGAGAGAGAATACACGGCTCTGGCAGAGCTGCTCGGCGGTGAAGTGATCTATATCTCCGAGAATTCCGGCACACACATCAATCCGATGGATCTGACCGAGAATCCCGATAAGGATGATAAAGACTACGATCCGATCAAGGCAAAGCTGGACTTCATGCTGTCGTTCTTCTCCTGCATACTTGGCGATCAGGAGATCACGCCGATCCAGAAAACCATCATTGATAACGTGATGCACGAAACCTACCGGAAGTATGAGAAGCCTACGCTGAAAGAGTATTATGCGGTTCTGGAGGAATACGAGCAGCATGTGGCGGACGAAACCAGAGCTGTGGTAGCCTATCTACGGCAAACGCTGCATCTGTATGTGCATGGCAGCATGAATGTTTTCAGTAATCCTTCCAATGTGAATATCAATAAGCGGATTGTTGTGTATGACATCAAGGATCTGGGCAAGAATCTGCAAACGCTGGGCATGATGATCGTTCTTGAAAACCTCTGGGACAGGGTGGCGAAGAACCGTGCGAAGGGCATCGGTACTCGTATCTATGTCGATGAAATGTATCTTCTGTTCAAGTCCGAACAGTCGGCAAACTTCTTCTATGAGCTGTACAAGCGTGCCAGAAAATGGGGCGGTATCCCGACCGGCATCACGCAGAATGTGGAGGATCTGCTGCGCTCGGAGCTTGCGAGGACGATGCTGTCCAACACACAGTTTGTGGTAATGCTTTCCCAGAATGCAACAGACCGGGAGCAGCTTTCACGGCTGCTGAAGCTCTCGCCGGATACGATGGCGTATGTGACCAATGCGCAGCCAGGCTCCGGTCTGATCTATGCAGACGGGTTCGGGGTCATCCCGTTTGAAGCGCAGATTCCGACAAATACCCGGCTATACAAGATCATTTCCACGAAATTCGGGGAAACTTTCGATGCATTAACGAAGGAATCAGGTGATGCGGATGAATCCGATCAATCGGCAGATCAATAAGGATGACGCTTCCGACACCGGCATGGAGAGTGTGCGGTTTGGTTACACCTCCGCGAAGAAGGCTGTATCCGGCATCAGATCGGCAGGACAAACCACAAGAAATACTCGGCGCACGATCCGGACAACCGGCACGGCAGCAAAGGAAACCGGCAAGGCTGCCATAAAGGCGGCACAGGCTGCGGCTCGGACGACCATGAAGATCACCAAGATCGCCGCAGATGCAGCAGCGACGGTCATTGCAGAACTGACAAGTCCGGTGATCCTGATCTTTGCTGTCGTGATCATCCTGTTTCTGCTGCTGGCTTCTCTTGTGGTCTTTATCACGAGCGGCTCGGCGGCAGGGACAACGATGCAGCGTGCCTATCAGGAGGCTGCTGGTCTGGTGGAAGTCGATCCGCAGTATGATCTGGGTAAACAGCTTTTAGCACAGGTCTGGAATGAAAAACATGATGAGTTTAATCGCCTGATTGACGGGCTATATTACGACATCAATAACTTGCCGCATAGCAATCTGGTCTATCTGGAACGTACCGAGCCGGAAGCCCCGAAGAAGGTTTTTGATAAGGGGTTTCCTACCGGTGATTACAAGGATAATATCAAAAATGATGCCTGGGATTTTTCTTACAAAGAGGAAGAAATCCTTGCCATCGTCTATGTCTACATGGAGGTTCAGGAGAATCAGGCGAATGGCACGACCGATGGGCTTTATCAGGTTACTTTCACGGAAGATGCTGTCCGTGCGGTCATTGACAAATGCGTCATGTTCACGGATACGGTCTACAACGGGCAGTATTGCAAGAATCAGAACTGCACGGTGCATACTGACCGGCACAAGAATCCGGAATGGGAGCGTGCGAACGATGAGAATAATCGACGCTGGAATACCTATTGGGACTGGTACAATAACGTCTATTCGGTCATCTATGACAATGGAAATATCCGGGACGGAACCGCAGCACAGGCGCATTGGAATAACACGGTGCAGCCTGCCATTGATCGCTGGCAGCGGGATCATAACCGGACAGCCTACAATGTGACATGGGAGCGTGGCTATTGGTTTTGCAATAGTGTGCTGCTCCCAGAGGCAAGAGATTCGGAGAACTGGAAGAACAACACGCCGGAGTATATCACCGATACCTCCTATTCCTGCGAACATGCGCATGATCTGCATTCTATCGGGCTGGCGTTTTACAGTGCGGAGGATGTGATGAGTGCGCTGGGGTTTTCGGAGAATGAGAAGAAATGGGCTGAGATGACGGTGAAGGCGTTTGAACAGCAGAACACGGGAGGTTCACCATGAAGAATCAAGAGAAACGGAAGGAACGTATAGAGAAGGTCAAGAAGTTTACAGCCAAAAACCGGCTGTTTATCCTGCTGGCAGTCGTCTGCTGTTTCTATCTGTTAGGAACAACGATTTTCGGGAAAGATCCTGAACCGCCGACGCAGGAAACGGTTCAGACGGAAACGGTACAGCAGCAGGAACCCGAACAATGGCGCTTCTACTGGATCGACGTCTGGGTGCTGGCCGTCGGCGGAGGCTTCTGCACGGTTATGATGATTCGTGAAAAACGCAAAGCGAAGGAGGACATCAAGTGAATTACTTTTGCGATACCCATATCCAGTCCCGGCAAGATCAGGAGGCACGGTTCTTCATCGTGCTGGAGCAGGAGCAGCAGCTTACGAAAGAGCTGCTTGCTCAGAACATGCAGTACCGGGAGTTCTGCGAGAAACACCGTCCGAAAATGGTGCTGGCAGACTACATCGTCTATAGTACCGAAGCTGAGGT
>JAFXOO010000262.1 GCA_017528675.1 Oscillospiraceae bacterium
AACAGCGTGGATTCTGCACAGATAAAACTACGCCCCCATTGGCATGACTGCCAATGGGGGCGTATGTTGTCATAGTAATCTCCGGGATTCCGGAATCTGTCGGAGTGCAGGGCAGCCGTATCAGAACAGGAATTGCCGGAACATCTGCCCCCGGACGGCAGCGCTGTCTGCTTTCGGGAAATCCGTTTCGCTGACTTCTATGATATGGCGCTGGTAGGCATTGATGATCCGGGTGCCGGAGGGATGCTGACGTTCCCGCTGAAAATTGCCGTAGGTGGCATGGACATGGCCGTGCAGCATCAGTCCGGGCTTGCAGATGTCAAGCAGCGTGTTGAAGCAGGAAAAGCCCTGGTGGGGGAGATCCTGTAGATCGCCGTATCCCTGTGCGGGGGCGTGCGTAACGAAAATATCCATCCCTCCGAATTTCGAGATCGTCCATTTTGCCCTGCGGATGCGGGCGTGCATCTCCTTTTCGGAGTACAGATACGGCCCCGGCTTATACCGCATGCTTCCGCCAAGGCCGAAGATGCGCAGTCCCTTGTAGATATACATGGTTCCGTCGATGCAGTCGCATCCCTCCGGCGGCTGCTTGGTATAGCTGTCATCGTGGTTGCCCGGAATGTACAGCACCGGGGCATGGCCCATCGTCACGAGAAACTCAAGATAGGCTGCGGGGAGATCGCCGCAGGAAATAATGAGGTCGATTCCTTTTACTTTGTCAGGTGTGAAATAATCCCAGAGGCCCTTGTCGGGTTCATCGGCAAGCAGCAGTAGTCTCATAGAGGACCTCCTTTTGCTTTAAGAATGTCAATCAATCAGCAATGGGGTGTTGCCTTAAGCTTTTTTGTCGGATTGCGCCGACTTAGGAGGGGCTGCTCGCCCCTCCTAAACCACCCTCGGCAGGGCGGTGACCGCCCTGCACCCGCAGGTTTTATTCTGCTAAGTTGTTGGCATTTTGTGGGGCAAAGCCCCACAGACAGCCGTTTTCCTATACCTGAAGCGCTGTATGATCTATTGGTTCAATGCTTCCTCAAGGTGTGATGAACTGGCCGTCAATGTTGTCGCAGAGCCAATCCATGGTTGCGATCTTGCCGGATGCCAGCTTCTCAAAGTCCAGATTGAAACCGCTGCGGGAAGCTTCGCCGCTGTTCTGGATGATGCCGTCCTGTGCATGCAGCTCGCCCACAAACGGGTCAAAGCCGCCGTTTGCAATCGAATTCTTGAAGAAGGCGAGCATCTTCTTGGTCTGGTAGGGAATCTGCGGAACGGAGATGTCCACAACCTCGGTGGAAAGGCCGAACCAGTAGTTCTTGACAATCTGTTCATTCACCAGATCGGCTGCATTCCAGGCACCGCTCAGGACTGCCTGGATGATCTGTGCGTAGTATTTGCCCCAGTTGTAGTACGGACGGCCGAGGTAGGTGTCCTTTTCGGCGCCGATGCTGTACAGACCGGGTCTTGTGGTGTTGCCGCCCGAAAGCGGATACTCGAAGTCGGCGTAGTAGGAGGCGCCTGCCTGAATCCAGCCGGCACGCAGCTCCGAGAGATCCTGTGCTGCATCCGGCTTTACGCAACTGAGCATGATTCTGCACGCAGGATCCATCATCGAAACGCCGACGGCGAAGGCATTGACAACCGATGTATTGTCGAAGGTTCTTGCGATGTAGCCGACGCGGTGCGGCTGTCCGCTGCCTTGTGCGAGTGTCAGGCTGCCGCAGTAGATGCCCATCAGGAAGGCAGCTTCATACAGCTTGCCGTGGTAGCTTCTGACGAGGGCGTGCGGCTCGCCTACGGCGCAGGTGAAGAAGCGGATGTAGGGATATTTTACCGCTGCCTGGAGTACGGCGTTCATTCTGTCCGGTGTCACAACAAAGATCAGCTCGTTGCGGTCCCGTGCAGCCCGTTCAACGGCATCGTCAAGATCGGCATCAATGGTGTAGAACGCAGTTCTGACATTGTCGCCGGTGACCTCATCGACGTAGAGACGGCCTGCCTCGTGGCTGTTGATCCAGCGGGAGGATTCGATATCTGTGTCATAGAGGAAGGCAACACGCAGCGGCGAGGCCTTGGTATACTTGGCAGAGGGCGTGAACAGGCTGAGAATGCCGCTTTTCTGTTCGCCGGTTTCCGGGGCGCTCTCCACAAAGTCGATCTTCTCGACACTGGTGCTCGTCATCAGCTCACGCCGTGCAAGACGGATATTCTTCACGATCTGGTCCTTGGAATCCGTCAGGAGGGACTTCAGCGGAAAGATGGAAATGTAGATCAGGAAAGCATCACTCATGGTGAAGTCGTCGTCATCGTCCATCGTAAGACCGCTTTTCCGGCAGAAATTGAAGAAGGCAGCCTTCAGATCCTTACAGAGATCCTCCGGCCATTTATCTCCGAGCGTTTCTCCGAGCAGGTCGGCAAGCTTCTGATACTCACCCGGCTCGGAAAAGACGATGTAGACATTCTTGGTGGACTTGTAGAAGTCAAGATACTCATAGTAGAGCCTGCTCTCTTTGGAGTCATCACGCTTCGGCAGAATGCGGATAACATCTGCAAGAATGAACTCGCTTCCGCCGTACTTGGAGACGGATACACGCTTGTTGCCTTCCTGGACGTAGTACTGGTTCATGTACTCATAGACCAGAATGGCATCACGGATGCCTTCGTTGGCATAGGAATCGTACAGAGAAGCCCACTTGAGGCCGAATTCCGTCGTGCTGCCGAGGATGGGCATGAAATTGGAGGCGAATGCATTGTTGCGCCCCATTTCCTTGTTGCCCTTGATGCGGCTGACCGGGAGCTCAAGCAGTCCCAGACGCACTTCGCCCGCAGAGTCCTTCAGTCCCTCAAACGAATCGAGTACCGGCGGATAGGGCGATAAGCCTCGCTTTTCACAAAAGCGTACCCAACTGTCACCGAGCTTCTTTGCGGCGATATAATCCTGTCTTGCCATAAATTACACCTCTTTTTCCACAGGACAAGGCGTCTGCTGTCCTGCATAATCTATGGTCTAAGTATACCATGTTTGACGGTTTTTGTAAAGAGGAAACCGGAAAATTCGCTGTAATAAGCACAGACTGTCAGAAAAGATGCGGGTGCAGGGCGGTCACCGCCCTGCCGAGGGTGGTTTAGGAGGGGCGAGCAGCCCCTTCTGAGTCGGCGCAAGCCGACAAAAAAGCTTAAGTTGTTGGCATTGGTTCAGGAGGGGCGATAAGCAGGCAGCCCAGATCTTTGATTTGGTGCTGATCGCTTATGCAAAGCTCAGCCCCTCCTGTTAAGTTGTTGGCATTGCCCCCCCCTGAAGCACTGCATCCGCCATTTCATCAGCACTTCTCTGATGCGGACACGGCATCCGGTGCTATGGCTCCGGGCTTTTTGGTGCGATGAATGTGATATGTCACAGTTTTTGCCGGCGCTTTTAGGTATAAATTACAAAAAAAGCAGGAATTTCAGCGCAGCGATTGCATTTGCCCGGTAAATACCTTATAATGAAAGCATACTGTGTACCATGGCGGTGCATGGATTCCATATCTGAGGAGGTACGATTGTGAAAAGAAACATCTGGAAAAAAGCGGCAGCGGGCGCCATGGCGCTGCTTCTGACGGCAGCGTATGTGCCGTCTTCCTTTCTGACATCTGCGGCGGCAGAGGCGGAAAGCACTGTGCAGGAGACGCTGGGTGCTGAAACAGAGACTGATATGACTGACGCCCCGGAGGAAGAAACAGCGCCGGAGGCTGAGCCGGCATCCGGAACAGCGGATGCAACGGAAGCAGAGGGTGCACCAGATGCATCGGAAGCCACGGAAGAATCCGAAGCAGAGCCGCTTGCCATTACGGTGACGGATGCCGTATCTCCGGAAGGAGAATGCACACAGGGAAGCGCCTTTATCATCCGGGGCAGAGTCTCGTCAGAGTATGCCATCACCAAAGCATGCGGCGGTATCTATACCGCAGAAGGCGAGAAGGTCATCTATGAGGAATTTACGCCGAATGCCACGGAATGGGATTACGGCGCAGCCTATGATAATCTGATTTCTCTCGGCTCGCTTCCGGCGGGGGAGTATGTGTTCCGGGTTGCGGTGGAAGCGGACGGAAAAACAGCTCTGGCGGCGGATTCGGCTTTCAGCATCGTGGACAACAGCGTGATTGCGCCGGAGCTTGCCGTGACCGGTGAGAGCATTCCGGCAGATACGCTCCCGACCAATGCGGTATTCAGCGTGCGTGGACGCATCAGCTCACCCTATCCTCTGACAAGGGTGTGGGGCGGTGTCTATCGTGAAAACGGCGAACCGACAGAAGTGTATTATGAGGATGCGCCGGATACGATGGCATATGACCTCAATGCGACATTCGACAACTATCTGGACTTCTCACTGCTTGAACCGGGTACCTATACCTACCGGATTGAAGCCTCTGACCGCAGAGGAACGACAAGGGCGCTGATTGAAAAGGAGTTCCGGATTGTGGAGGATGATTCCGCTGCTTCGGAAATCCAGCTCTATAATGCTTCCTATCCGACCGGTACGCTGATGCAGGGCAGAGGTGTCAGCATCAAGGGCAGCATCTTCTCGACCTATGCCATTGAGAGCGTGACTGGCGGTATTTACAAGGCGGAGGGCTCGGACTGCGCCTATCAGGATGAGTTCGTCTTTACGGTGGAGGGCGGCAGACGTTCCTTCAACCTCAGCCAGCTCGACAACGGAATTGTGTTTGATGCGCTCCCGGAGGGCGAATATGAATACCGTGTCTCCGTGACCGATGTCAAGGGCTTTACCAGGGAGCTGATCTGCTCGCCCTTCCGCATCCGCAGCACGGCGCAGGATTCGGAAAAGCAGCAGGCTCTGATGAAGGGCATCAATCTCACTGAGAACAATAGCGTGACAGACTGGGAACAGGTCTATGCAGAAGGCGTGGACTTCGTGATTCTCCGGGGCGGCAGAACCTATAACGGGGATGCCAATTATTACGAGGATGCGAAGTTTGCACAGCATTTTGACGAGGCGCATGCAGCGGGTCTGAAGACCGGTGTCTATCTCTATACCAGCGCATCCACCAGGAGCGAAATGAAGGCGGATATTGACGGCCTGCTGGCAACACTGGACGGCAGAAAGCCGGATATGCCGGTCTATATTGATGCAGAGGCGGGCCGGCAGAGTGCACTTGGCAAGGCGGCACTGACGGAGCTGCTGGCATACGGCTGCGGGCTGCTGGCAGAACAGGGCTACAAGGCGGGGGTTTTCTCCACCTATGAGTGGTTCCGGGATTCGATTGATGCAGATGCCCTGAGCAATGCCGGCTGCGAAATCTGGCTGGCCTTCCGTCCGGGCAGTCCGGATGACTATAATCTGAGCGACTTCTGCGTGACATGGCAGTATCGTGTGGATGGGTCTGTGAGCGGCATCGAAGGCAATGTGGGCGAGGACTACCGGTATGAGGCACTTTCTGAGGAGCATCATGCGGTCACGCTGGTGCAGCCGGAGGGTGGTACTGTTTCTGCCGATAAGGCGACGGCTGCCTACGGCGAGCGTGTGACAGTGACGGCTGTGCTCGACAGACGGCATACTGTCAGAAGTGTGAAATACAACGGCTTTGAGGCATCCCGGTGCAGTGACGGAAGCTTTGCCTTCACCATGCCGGAGGAGGACGTTACAGTCACAGTGGAGCTTGCGGAATGCGACCCTGCGGAGACAGCGACAGACTTCGGCATTGTCACGGAAATGCCGGTGCCCTTCGGAACGGCGGGCGATTCGGCACCGTATCACGCAAAGCCCTGCAACGAGCGCCTTGCAACATTGCCGGAGGCGCTGATGAAGCTGACCGACGACGGCTATACCTGGTCCGGCGACTATGGAACAGGCAAGCCTGCCTGGGCACTGACACTGATGGATTATGCCAATATTTATTCGTTTATCCACACGCATGAGATGGATGAAGCGGCTTTGCGCAGCGTTCTCTCTGATGCGGACAGCATGCTGCACCGCATTGCATTTACGGAGGAGGAGATTGACCTGCTCCTGGGGGATGACGAGGCTGCTGCGATGGCGGCATTTGCCTCTCCGAGTACGATTGTCATCGGGAACAAGGGCTACTGCGCCAAGTGGATGTACTGCCATACGCCTGAGGAGTATGAGGCAGAGGGCATCACACCGGAAATGGTTGCAGCAGTGCAGCCGAATTACTACAATCCGCTGTATGTGCAGCAGGCTGCGGATGCCTTTGCGCAGAAGCTGTACAGCTACACCGGCAAGCTGATGCAGACGAAATGGGAACAGTGGACGGCTGGTGATGTGAACCTGGACGGAACGGTGGATGCGGCAGATCTGACGATGCTGCGGAGTTATCTGGACTATGACATCCGGCTCGGCTTTGCACAGTGGGCATCTGCGGATCTCAACCGGGATTCTGTCGTGGATGAGGCGGATTCGGATGCGCTTGAAGAAAAGATCCGGACGGCTGCCCCGGCAAATGGCGTGATGCTCGATGTGATTGAGTTCTGCCAGTATCCGGACTACCCGACCGGCTGTGAGAGCGTTTCGCTGTACATGCTGCTGAACTACTACGGTGTGGATGTGACAGTGGACAGGATCTACGATCTGCTGCCGATGGGTGCGCAGCCCTATGATGATGAAAACGGTGTCCGTCACGGTGCCAATCCGGAACGTGAGTTTGTCGGTGATCCGAGAAGCGAATACTCCTATGGCGTGTTCAACGATCCGATTGCGGGAGTTGCCGGACAGTTCAAGCCCGGCGTCAGGACGGAGCGTGGCGTTTCGGTTGAGAAGATCAAGGAAATCCTTGACAGCGGCCATCCGGTGCTGGCGTGGTATGTGTCTGCTCCGATGCGTCCGATCATGTACCGCTGGAGCTGGCTGGATGAGCGTGGCGAGACGGTCACCTGGCCGGGCGGTGAGCATGCAGTGGTAATCTGCGGCTATGATGAAACTTCGCTGACCTACCGTGACCCGAACGCCGGCACGACGGTCTGCATTGACTATGCAACCTTTGAAAAGAGCTTCAATGAGCTTGGTGCCAGAATCGTTTACTATACGAATGAGACACCGGAGAAGCCCGCTGAGCCGATTGCCTCCGATGCAACACTGTGCAGATGGGCGGCGAATGATTACAGAAACAAGAACGTCATCACGGTGACGGCGTCTGTCGAGGGGAAAACGGACGACAAGCTCACCATCACACTGAAGGATGATTCCGGCAAAACGGTGGATACCTACGAGATCAATACGGCTGACGGCACGGGCACAGATGCGGCCGGTGCGGCTGTGAATCTGCCGCAGACGGGCAATCACGGCCTCAGAGATGCGATGCTTGCGGCAGGTGCATTCCTGCTGATGCTCCTTGGCGGCGCTGCAACGGCGGCCTCCGGAGTGCTGCACCGCAGAAGAAAGAACGGCTGAGGCATCTCCCCTGTACGCCATCCTTACTTCTGGACAGACAAACAGCCCTTGCAGAAGCTGCAAGGGCTGTTTGCTTTGCCGGAAGTCCGGCAGTGAAGCAGGCAAAGGGCGTGAACCCCGGTCAGTCGGCATTTACCCGCAGATACTCCTCGGGATTCTGGCAGATGTTGTTGATGCGGACTTCAAAATGACAGTGCGGGCCGGTGGAGTCGCCGGTTGAACCAACATAGGCGATGAGCTGCCCCTTCTCGACGATCTGTCCTTCGTAGGCGACAACACTGCTGCAATGGCCGTAAAGTGTGCGGTAGCCGTCCGGATGGTCTATGATGACGTAATTGCCGTAGCCGCCGGAATTCCAGCCTGCACGGTAGACCGTTCCGCCTTCGCCGGCATAGATTTCCGTTCCCATCGGTGCGGCGATGTCCAGCCCCTTATGGCGCCGTGCGCCGCCGAAATGGTCGCTGATATAGCCGCCGCTGACCGGCCAGCCGAATTTGCCGTTGCCACGGATGACGGTGCCGCTGCTTGCAGGGGCGGGGCTGTAGGTGCCGATGCCGATCTGCTCCGGTACAGGCTCCTTGGTGACGACGGTGTTCAGGACTGTCCGTGCCTTCTCCACGCCGTCGATATATTCCACCTGTACTTCACTCGTCCGCTCGCCCAGCACACCCTTGGCGATGACATCCTCCACGCCAAGGTTCAGCGCCGATGTCTCCACACGCACGCTGCCGTAGTTGATATAGCTTGTCACTGTCATATTCCGGGTGTAGGCGATGGGAATATACCGGGTGGCAGTCGTGACCTTCAGCTTTCTGCCGGGTTTGAGCTCCGTGCCCATTCTCGGATTCAGGCGTTGCAGCTCCTCAAGCGTCATGTGGTACATGGCCGCCACGAGCTGCGGGGAATCGGACTCCCGGACTGTGTAGGTCTGTTCCTGCTTCTCACTGGCAGTCAGCTTTTTCAGCAGCTCCTCCGGCTCTGAAAGGGAGGAGG
>JAFXOO010000263.1 GCA_017528675.1 Oscillospiraceae bacterium
ATGTCCAGACCTGCCACAACGCCGGAAATCGAATTCAGGCTGTTTCCGACATTCGTCTCGCCGTCGCTGAGGACAAACAGCATCAGCTTGGCATCCGGAATCTGCTCCTTTGCATCCCGGAGCATCTTCATGCCCTGGAGTACTGCGTCATAGGTACACGTTGCTCCGTTTGCATCCAGATCCTGCACAGCACCCGTGAAGTAGGAGCGCTGGTTCAGATCGAACTGTGCAATCGGGAGATTGACATACACATCATTGCTGTAGGATACCAGGCCAATGTAATTGCTGCTGCTGATATACTGGGAAGCGCTGATGAGAGAGGTCTTGAGGCGGTTGAGCGGGTCGCCGTCCATACTGCCCGAAACATCTGCAACAAATACAGCAACAACCGGTCTGCCGGAATCCTTCTCCTGCTTCCAGAGCTGCTGGGCATTGAGCAGGGTCACTGCATCAAACTCCGGCTCCTTGGGCTGATAGTCGTCCATCGCATTAAAGCCGCAGCGGGTTGCTGCCTTCTGCTGATCGCTGCCTGCACAGTAATCTGCAAACGCCTGAAGCGCCTCCTTCTTGTCATCGGAAAGCTGGCCGACACCGTACAGCGGATTGTCATGCCGCACGCCGAAGGGAATGAACTTGTACTGATTCTGCAAGGCAGAGTCATTGATATAAGTCTGGTACTCCATGATGCAGGCATTGAGCGAGCCGCTGCTCATGGCGCCACGCATCTGCTGGGTCGTGTAGCAGACGAACGGGACATTCGCCTGAAACTTCTGGAACGCTGCCACAGCGCTATCACTCAGCGGATCCGCCTGGTCAAAGCTGTACAGCGACGATACCAGGAAGTTCAGGCCGGTGGAGCTGGTGTAAGGATAGGTGTAGCCCATCGACACCTTGCCGTCCATCGCAGCCTGTGTGACCGTACCGATGGTAATGTCACCATAATCCGCCGACAATGTCTTGACCATGTTATCCGCCAGCAGGATGCCAGCCACATTGCCGACCATCCTGTCAGATACCGTATAGAGCTCGGCTCCCTTGGATTCCGCCATCGCACCCCACATGGAATTGGAAGGCGTATAGCCGTCCGGCACATATTTGCCGGAGACAATGTAGTCCGATGCCATACCGGAGGAAATATTGCGGACAGAAACCGCCATCGTCCTTCCGTCAGCAGTGCGGACATTGGAGCGGTTGAAGGAGCGGGCAGCATCGTTCAGCCAGCCGTCTGTACCGGAGCCCGCCTTTTCGGGGGAAGCAAAGATCTCTACGACAATATCCCCCACGCCCTCAACGGAAAGCGGATACTGCGAAATATCCGGCAGTGTGCTGGCGAGATTGGTGTCGGTGAAATCCACAGCCGCCTTACGGGGTGTGATATTCGTAACCCGGACATCCCGCAGCAAGCGGTCCATTTTCTGAGCCGCCTCTGACTCAGAGATTTCGTAGGAGGGCTTCCCGATGTTGCGGGTGATAATCAGACCTCCGACAATCAGTGTGGACACAAGCGCACCGATTCCCACAATGATGCCTATGGATTTCGTTTTTTCTGTTGCCATGATGAACTCCTTTCCTGTCAGTCATCCAGACGGCTCTGCATCATTGCAGCACCATACTCGCCCATGGTTGCGTTCTCGTTGCGCAGTTCCTTAAGTGCACTGGTGATACTGTCAAGGTGCAGGTTCTGTGTTTCTTCGGAATTGCCGATCTGGGAGATTTCAATAATCAGGCTGTCATACTGCGATAAAAGCTGCCGGTTCTGGCCGAGTGCATGGTGCAGGAATTCATTGTGCATCGGGAACCTTGCCGTATCCGCATAATCAATAATCATCATCCGGTTCAGAAACTTCCGGATATTCGACAGCACGGCGTCCTTGACCTCATCGCTGACCGTCACGAACGGATTGGCAGGCTCCTTGAACTGGTCACCGAGCAGTGCACGCAGAGAATCCTCACGCTGCTGGAACAGATCAAGCTGGTAGACCGCCTCCCGCAGCTCCGATTCAAACGGATTGTTCCGGCTGTGGTATTTGTAGAGTGCCTCACGGTAATCCTCGATTGTACGCAGCTTATCCATCTTCAGCATCTTGCGCTTATCTTTTTTGTTGATAATCATGTAGTTGACGCCGAAAAAAGCACTGCCGCTCATCATGATCAGTGCCAGCACAGGGAGCAGGCTGCTTGCACTGTCAATCACACCCCGGAACAGGATGACCTCAAGGATCACAAAGAGGAAATTAAAGCCGATGAGCTTGAGTATTTTTTTCATATCCATCCGGACATGCCTCCTATCCTTCTATAACACATTCATAACCGCCGGGCACTGTGCCCTGTACGATATACCTACAGAAAATATTATAGCACAGGCAGATGAAAATGTCAATAGATTTTACGGCAGGCAACTGAAAATCGGCGCCATTTGACATTTGCACTGTTTCCTGTTATAATAAGAATGATCCAACAACAGAACTGGAGTGATAGCATGCTTCTGAAAGCAGCAGAGATTCATAAGGTATTCAACGGCGAACCGCTTCTGACCGGCGTTTCGCTGCAAATCGAGGACACCGACCGCATTGGCCTGATCGGTGCAAACGGCTGCGGAAAATCCACGCTGCTCAAGATTCTCCTCGGTGAACTCCTGCCCGACCACATGACAGAGGGCGACGGTCAGGTCATCCGTGCTGCCAAGACAACTGTCGGCTATCTGGCGCAGTCGGCAGCGCTCGATTCCGAGAGCACCGTCTGGGATGAGATGCAGGCGGTTTTCTCCGAACTGCTCCGGACGCAGGAGCGCATGCACGAACTGGAACACGCTCTGGCAAACGGTGATGCTGCCGTGGCTGAGGAATATGACCGGCTCTCCGGCTGGTTCCATAACAACGGCGGCTATGATATCGACGTGCGCATCCGCACGGTGCTGTTCGGCATGGGCTTCACAGAGGACGAGCTGCACCGGAAAGTTTCCGGCTTCTCCGGCGGCGAAAAGACCCGCCTCGCCCTGTGCAGGCTGCTGCTCGAAGCACCGAATCTGCTCATTCTTGACGAGCCGACCAACCACCTTGATTTTGACACCATCCAGTGGCTTGAAGACTATCTGAAAAGCTGCCGGAGTGCGCTGCTCATCGTATCGCATGACCGCTATTTCCTGGACAAGCTCTGCACGAGCATCTGCGAAATCGAGCGTGGGCGTCTCACCCGCTATAAGGGCAATTATTCCGCCTTTCTGGTGCAGAAGGAGGCTGCCGTGGAACGGCAGGAAAAGGAATACGCCATGCAGCAGAAGGAAATTGCCAAGCTTGAGGACTATGTTGCCCGGAACATGGCAAGAGCCTCCACCTCCAAAAGCGCCAAATCCCGCCAGAAGCAGCTCGACCGCATGGAACGCATCGAAAAGCCCGTCAAGCCGCCCAGGCGTGCAGGCCTTTCGTTCACCTACGAGACAGAACCGCCGCTCGATGTCCTCGAAGTACGGGATGCAGACATCTCCGTCGGCACCGGCGACAAGCGGAAAACCCTGCTCGAACATGTGGAGCTTGCTGTCCGGCGGGGCGAGAAGCTCGGTATCATCGGCGTCAACGGCATCGGCAAATCCACTTTGCTCAAAGAAATTCTCGGCATACTCCCCCACGAGGGACTCATCCGCTTCAACAAGAACGTAAAGCTCGGCTACTTCGACCAGGAGAGTACCAATCTCGACCCGCATAACACCGTGATTGACGAGCTGCACGACCGCTTTCCCGCCATGCTCGACGGCGAAATCCGCAGCATCCTCGGTCAGGTGCGCATCACCGGCGAGGATGTGTTCAAGCCGGTTTCCGCACTCAGCGGCGGTGAACGGGCAAGGGTCTGCTTTGCGCTGCTCATGCTGGAGCATGCCAATGTCATGCTCCTGGACGAGCCGACCAACCATCTTGATCTGCCGATGAAAGAAGTGCTTGAGGAAGCACTCGATGACTACACCGGCACGCTGCTGTTCGTGTCGCATGACCGCTATCTTCTCAAAAAGCTTGCATCGCAGCTTCTGGAGCTCACCCCGGACGGCGCAAGGCTGCACCCCTATGGCTTCGAGAAATACCTCGAAGTCAAGGCGCAGGAAAAGGCGGCTGCCCTTGCCGCAGAACAGGCAGCACAAGCGGCAAAGCAGCGTCAGGAAAAATCCGCCCCCTCCCACCGCTCCAAGGCACAGCGCAGCGCTGATGCCGCAAGACGCAGCCGGATGCGGGAACTGGAACAGGAGATCGAGGCGCTGGAGGTCACGGTTGCAGAGCTGGAGGAGCAGCTCACGCTGCCGGAAATCTGCACGGACTACCAGAAAATGCAGGATGTCTGCAAGGCGCTGGAGGATGCCAAAAACCGCTCGGAAGCCTGCTTTGCGGAGCTCTGTGAACTGGAAGATGCATAGTTTCATTTCCATTGTACATAATAAATAGCATACGCAATGGATATCAGCAGATTTTTATGCATTTCGTATCTTGCACTTTTTAAAAAAATCGTGTATGATTAAAGATGTCCAGGCATTTCCGGATTTATGGTATTGCATATTTTCCGGATTTGCAGATGTTGTACAGGCGGCAGTTTCCGCCTGATGCTCTAAGAAATGAGGATGATTATCATGAAGATGAAGCGTTATTTTACATGCTTGTTAGCTGGTGCAATGCTGTGCGGCCTGACCGCATGCAGCGGCAGCACAGAAAGCTCCGTGGCAGAGACTGAGCCTGTCACCGAAGCAGTGGAGACAACCGAAGCACAGGCAGTGGAAGTCACCGAGGCAGAGACCATTGCCTTCGAGGAAGCAAAGGATGCACAGCCCGGCCAGGCTTACCTTGCCATTGTTGACGGGCAGTGGTGGATCCAGTACTGGGGCAGTTCCACCAAGGACGGCTATATGCTTTCTTATGATGCAGGCATCGCAGATATTACCGGCGACGGCACCTACACAGTTTCCGTCAACGCCGACACCAACGGCTTCCGTTATGATGCCACCGGCGATGTCAACGGTGAGTATACTCCGGGCGGTCTGAACTTCCTGGCAGTCATGATCCCGGAGGGCGAGAACATGTATCCGGGTGCTGTCATCACAGTGGACAAGATCACGGTGGACGGCAACGAGATCGAGATGAAGAGCAAGAACTATACTTCTTCCGATGACGGCATCGAGACCAGAACGAACCTTTACAATGCATATGTCTCTGAGCCTTCCAAGGACGGCCGCTGTGTGGACGGCCCGCTGTATGATGCAGACGGCAATGCGCTTGACATCTGCGCTGACTATTCCCCTCAGGTAGTAGATCCGGCTGATTTTGCAGCATGGACCAAGGTTGAGGTTACCTTCACCATCTCCGGCATTGACGGTGCTGCACCGGCTGAGAGTGCAGACGAATCCGCTGCTGAGGGCGATGCATCTGCTGCCGAAGGTGAGGCTTCTGAGGGTGAGGCTTCCGCTGAGGAGTCCGCTGCTGAGAGTGAATCTTCCGAGGCTGCTGAAACTTCCGCTGCCGAATAACGCAGGTTGCCGAAAGCCGGCGGAACAAGCCGCCGGCTTTTGAATAAGCGCTGAAGCATCGTTTTCGCTGCCCGCTGCGGGATGCATATCCCGGAGCGCAGCTCTGACAAGGAGGTATGACTATGATCACAAATCTGACAAGCGACAACTTCAAAGAGGCAATTGCCTCCCCGGATCCGATTCTTGTGGACTTCTGGGCAACCTGGTGCGGCCCCTGCATGATGCAGGGCGAAGTGCTGCATGCTGTGGATGACGCACATCCCGGCGCACAGATCGGCAAAGTCAATGTGGATGAGGAGCGTGAACTGGCGGTGCAGTTCGGCATTTCCGTCATCCCGACCATGATCGTATTCAAGGACGGCAAGGCTGTGGAAACCGTGACCGGTCTCCGGCAGGACGATGCAATCGTGGATCTTCTGCGCAAGCATGGAGCGGCTATCTGATGGTACGGCTCAATGAAAACCCGGAGATCGTCAGCCGTATCCGGGAAGGACTGAAACAGACCGGCGGCTACTGCCCGTGCAGACTGGAACGCACCGATGACACCAAGTGCATGTGCAAGGAATTCCGTGACCAGATCGCAGACCCCACTTACGAGGGCTACTGCCATTGTCTGCTGTATTATAAGGACAATTCGGATAAAAAGTAAGCAAAAACCCCGCAGCCTGCTGCGGGGTTTTTTCACTGTTTCCGGGCGATGCGGTATTCATCACCATCACGGTAATAGGGGCATTTCTGGTAATGACCCTGCACAAGGCGGGCGTACTCGTCCTCATCCAGATCACGCTCGCAGACGTATTCCTCATATTCCTCGTCATAGCTGTAATAAGCGCAGGTCTCACATTCCATCCGCTTCACCTCCCAGCTTCATCAAAAGGAATCCGGCATCGAACACAGCGTCCGGATACTGCTCCCGGAGCTGCCTTCCCGCACGCCGTATGCGCTCCTTGCCAATGGCGCTGATGTCCGTAAAGCCTGCCCTGGCAGCCTTGCTGGAAGGGGATGTCGGTTCTGGAATCTGCACCATGATAAAGCGCCGTCTGCCGCCGTCCTGTGCATTGCACTGCATCACCGCATGGGCAGTAGTGGCAGAACCGGAGAAATAATCGAGAACCACATCCTCGTCTGTCGTCTGCAACCGCAGCAGATAGGAAATCAGGCTCACAGGCTTGGCGAAATCAAACGGGATTTCCAGCCTGCGCAGCTCATAGGTCGCAAGGGTATTCTGGAATGCCTCGCTGTAGTTTTTCGGCTGCAAACCTTCGGAAGTACGCTCATGGAGGTACATTTTCGTGTAGATATTCCAGCCGCTGCGGGCATTCGTTCCCGGCTGCACAAGCGGACTTCGGCGGGATGCCTTGAACACGATGCGTCCCTCTGCAAGTCCCTTCCGGAAAGTGGCTTCATTCCACCGCCACGGCATGCCGTTCGGCGGACAGGCAAAACTCCCGTCCGGGCACGCAATCGGATAATGCGAACCGCCGTGCTTGAGCGCCGACATGTAGAGGCTCACTTCCTGATAGGGGCCGCGCTCCGGGAGGTATTGGTCTGTCTTTTTATAGCGGGAGACAATCTCCTCCGGAAGATCAACGCTATAGGGGGGCAGCTTCTCAACAGAGCGGGCGTACATCAGAATATAGTCGATGCACGGCGAAAAATGCCCCCCGTTGTTGCTCGAACGCTTCGTGACCCGTGAAAAGAGCGTAATGCGGTTCTGGGGTCCGAAGATCTCGTCACACAAGCACATAAGCGTGTGCACCTCCTGCTCCCCGATGCAGATAAACAGCGCACCATCCTCCGTGAGCAGCGGCTTTGTCAGCAGCAGCCGGCTGTACATCATACTGCACCAGTCCGCATGCATGCGGGTGGCATCATCGGAACAGCCCGCTGCCGTCCGGAAGCGGTCCCGATAGACAAAATCCCCGCCTGTGTTATAGGGCGGATCAATGATGACCGCCTTGATTTTTCCGGTATGCGTTTTCTGCAAATGGCGCAGTGCTTCGAGATTATCGCCCTCGATATAGAGATTCTGCGTCGTATCAAAATCGACGCTTTCCTCGCGGCAGGGGCGCAGCGTCGCCGAGATCGGCGCATTCGCCAGCAGG
>JAFXOO010000264.1 GCA_017528675.1 Oscillospiraceae bacterium
GCATCACCTGCGCCTACAAGCCGCACGGCCGGATCTATCTGAAATATGCGACCTACCACACCTATAACAGAAGCACCTGGAGCCGCCTGCCGGATACTACCTATCAGGCACCCGTTTTCGACTGTTTTGAAAAGCTCGGCTACTATCCCCCGGAGTTTCTCTACAGCACCGCCCTTCCCCTTGACAGCCATATGATCGGCATGACACTCGAAAACCCGAATGATATTCTCCAGCAGTGCATCCCCTATGGCTTTTCCAAGGATCCCCGCATTCTCTGCAAGGGGGATGACACCGCCCAGACCCGGACACTTGACTACACAATCTACGGCGGCATCGACTACGAATATCTCATCTCCCTCGGCAGCTATACCCCGGTTACCCTCGGCACGCTGGAGGACAAGTGTCCACCCGTCCGTGCTGCACAGCTTGCCCCCCTGACTGAAGGCCGCCGCAGCGAAAGCGTGTTACTTCCGGATGCGCTGCTTATGGAGAGCGAAACGCTCCCCCGTACCCCCGCAGAAGCAGCACTCCTGAGTGCCTGCGGCTACAGCGATTTTGTCCGGGAGCACTACCTCACTGTCCCGGAGTCAACGGACATGATCAGCATCCGTTCACAGTATGTTGACTTACTGGACAGGTATCATCCGGAAACAGCAACGCCGCCGGAAACGATACTGGAGCTGCAACTTCTGCGGGAGCGGCTCTGTGACCAGGTAACCTATTCGCTCTCACCCGGAAAAACGCCGTCCACCCGTGATTTCCTGAGCTATTTCCTGCTGGAAAACAAGGAGGGCTACTGCACGCACTATGCAACTGCCGCCGTCATCCTCGCCCGTATGGCTGGCATTCCGGCAAGATACTGCGAGGGCTACATGATTGACAATCTCCTGGAACAATCCGAGGACGGCTATACCACAGAAATTCTCGACAGCAACGCCCATGCGTGGTGTGAGGTCTGGATTGAAGGCATCGGCTGGATTCCGTTTGAAGCGACCTATTCCTACTTTACCCCGCCGGTATTCGAGTATCAGGCGCCGACCGACCCGCCGCCTGTTGAGACAGTCCCGGCACCCACGCAGGCATCATCCCCCAAACAGGAAAGTCCCACCCAGGCTGTTCAGGCGCCCACATCTACCGAGCCTCCCGCAACAGAACCCGTCGTGGAACCATCTGGCAATTCCCTTGCCTTCCCGCTGATTCTGGCGGTATTGCTTGCCGCCGCCGGTATCGTATTCTGTTTCATTGCAGTCCGCCGGATTGTCCTGCACCGGCGCATTATGGCGCTGCGCAATCCAAAGACAGCCGGCTCAGCCGCATGGCACTGGTTCCTGCTCCTTCTGAAAGAATGCGGCGCCGACACTTCCGTCACCACTGCTGCCGATCTTGCGGAAGAAGCCCGGTCTGCCTGCGGTTCGTATCTCTCCGGGGAGCGGATTGACGCCGCACTCGAAATCGGCACAAGACTCCGCTACAGTCCCCACGCCCTGAGCAGCTCCGACTGCAAAATGCTCATACGCACCTGCCGCAGTCTGACAGCCAGATATTATGCAGCCTCTAACCCCATCCGCAAGTTCTATCTCAAATGGATCCGGCACTATCTGTAACCGGACGCAACTGGAGGTCATCATGACACTGAATAAACAACATTTCCTATTCACGCTCCTTGCCGCTGCTGCCACGACAGCATTCGGCATCCTGTTGATTGCCGTTCCCGGCATTCTGAATCGCATCTGCCTGTACACCGGTATCCTGTTCTGTGCTGTCGGCGTTGTTCTGCTGTTGCTCTACTTCATCCGGAAGCAGGCCAATTCCACGCATCTTGTCTATGGCATCATCAGTGTGGTCATCGGCGTACTGCTCTGCATCATCCCCGGCCTTCTGACTTTCCTGATTCCGATTCTGTTCGGCCTCTGGATTCTCGGAAACGCCGGCTCCGGCCTGTTCAAGAACCTCATGACCCGCAGCGATAACCCGTTCTGGTGGCTCGGCTCGCTCCTGTGTGTTGCCGCCATTGCGCTTGGCGTGTTTGTCATCACCCGTCCTGCGGATGCCATGCAGAAAACCGTCAGCATCATTGGTATTGCCATGACCGCCAACGGTGTACTTCGGATGATCTCTGCCATTCTCGGCAGAAAGGTCTATCTTGAAAGCCCCGACCCGGCAAAGGTCATTGACACTACCATCGAGGAGTAAGCCATGCAGATCAATTATGGTTCCCATGTTTTCGCCGTTCCGGGCGATGTTGTAGATCATTTCATCCGTCTTGCAGACGAGACACAGCTCAGAGTCCTGCTGTGTTTTCTGCGCAGTGACGGGAATTCCAGTGCAGAGCAGATTGCATCGTATCTGAAGATCACCCCCGACAAGGCAGAGGAAGCATTGCAGTTCTGGCTCCAGGCGAATATTCTCAGTGATAACGGCACCGCTGCACCAGGCTTTGCGTTTGCCGCATCTGCCGCAGAATCGCAGAAGATGCCCGCAGAAGCGCAGAAGAAGCCCGAAGACCCCCAGCCGGCTGCCGCACCTGCCGCTACACCGCTTATCATTCATGACACAAGCCAGAATGTAAAACTCGACCCCTCCGAGATTGCCCAGAAGCTGAATGCGGACTCGGAACTGTCCGGTCTTTTCACCATGACAGAGAAGAAAATAGGTACCCCTTTGAAGCATAGTTATCAGAGACTCCTGATCTGGTTATATGACGAACTGAATCTTCCTGCTGAGGTGATTTACACGCTTTTCTGTTATTGTGCAGATATCAGCAAATCTGATCCAGGATACATCGAAACCATCGCAGTACAATGGGTAAAGGACGGTATCACCACGCTGGAGCTTGCAGTTGAGGAAGTGAACAGAATGCTCAGCTACCACTCATATGAAAACGAACTCCGCCGCATGTTCTATATGAAACGTCCCCCCGTGTCAAGTCAGAAGAAATGCATGGAACGATGGCAGGCAGCCGGCTATTCGATGGAGCTTCTGCACTACGCCTATGAAGTCACTGTCGAAAATACCGAAAAGCTGAGTTTTCCC
>JAFXOO010000265.1 GCA_017528675.1 Oscillospiraceae bacterium
CCAAGATGGGTGAGCTGAATACCGTCATGGAGGAGCTGATCCCGGAGATCCGCCGTGTCGGTGAGGCTGACACGGATGTCAAGGTCGCAGTGCTGACCTTCTCGGACAGCGTCATGTGGATGTATTCCGAGCCGGTTTCCATCGAGGATTTCGAGTGGACAAGACTGCGTGCAGAGGGCGTGACAAGCATGGGCGCTGCTTTCAAGGAGCTGTCCATCCGCATGTCCCGCAACAGCTTCCTGAGCTCTCCGTCCCTGTCGTTTGCACCGGTGATCTTCCTGATGACCGACGGCTACCCCTCGGATGATTACAAGGAGGGCCTGCGTGTGCTCCAGAAGAATAGCTGGTATAAATACGGCCTCAAGACGGCGCTCGGCATCGGCAAGGAAGCCAATGACGAAATGCTGGCAGAGTTTACCGGTACGCCTGATACGGTTGTACATGCGTATTCCGGCGGTCAGCTCGCACACCTGATTAAGATCATTGCCGTGACTTCGTCCCAGATCGGCTCCAAGAGTATGACGCTTGCGGACGATGTCAGTCACGAGCTTGGCATGGAAGATGTCTATGAAACCAAGCAAAAGCTCCTCGGTCAGCAAATCCAGGAAATCGTCAAGTCGGAAGGCTACAACGATTCCATCCCCTTCGACACCGGATGGTAAACAGGGTATTCCTGCCGGCAGATGCGGGATGCCCGTGCGGCAGACCGCAGACAGAAAATCGGGGCGGTTTGCCGGTACAGGGATTTCTGATTCCTTCTGACTTTATCTCTATTTTTTTTACGGGGAGTAGGTGAACGACATGTATAACGGATTATTTCATACGCTGATCGGTGCGAGCCATCTGGCAAAGGGTACAGTATGCCAGGATGCATCCGAGTTCCGCTCCACCGAGCAGTATGCAGTTGCAGTCGTTGCGGACGGACATGGCAGCAAACGCCATTTCCGGAGTGATATCGGCTCCAAGCTTGCTGTGATGTCCTGCCTGGAGGCTGTCAACTGTTATCTCGATGATAAGGACGAATTTGAGGAAAGCCTGATGAACGATCCCAAGGCTCTGATCCGGAAGATCGAGAAATACATCATCTGGCGCTGGAATAAGGCGGTTCGGGCACATGCGGCTGAGAATCCCTTCACGGAACAGGAAAAGCTCCCGTTCACGGAGGAGAAGTTCAAAGAGCTGCGGCTGGAGTCCATTTACGGCACCACGCTGATCTGTGCAGTGCTGTCAGAGGATTACACCTTCGGTATGCAGATCGGTGACGGCAGCCTTGTGGTGATTGATGAGGACGGCGAAGCAGATATGCCGATTGTGGACGATGAGTCGGCACCCGCTAATCTGACGGCTTCGCTGTGCAACTCCAATGCCATTGATCTGTTCAATGATTTCTTCATTCCGGATCAGGCACTTGCGGTGTTTGTTTCCACAGACGGTCTGTATACGTCCTTCCGGAGCAGTGAGGACTTCCTGGACTATCATTCAATCATTGCAAGCCATCTTGACAAGCCGAAGGCATTTGACACCATTGTACAGCGCAATCTTGATAAGCGCACCCACTTCGGAACGCAGGACGATATTTCCTTCGCCTGCGCCTATGAACAGGAGCGCATTATGGAATCGACAGACGTCCTCAAGGCTCAGGTAGAACGCAATAAGCTCCGTGCGGAGATCCGCCATGCCGAGGCACAGGCAAAGATCCAGAAGCAGCGGCTGAAGAACACCTTGCATCTGCGTGAGGATTCCTCAGCGGTAAGCTGAAAGAAATAACAAAGTGAGGTATGACAGTTTATGAAGAAAGAAAGCAAGGTACTGAAGATTGTTCTTCTGATCGTATTTATCAATCTGTTCCTGGCACTGTTCGGTGTGCAGAGAATGCTGACAATGCGGGGACTTAGCCAGTTCAACGGTGTTGTCGCACAGTTCGAGGTACTGATTTCCACAGCACTTGTTCTGACCAACCGCAAGGTCGGCTACATCACCGCCATCATCCTGAACGCCTTCAATGCGCTGTTCATCCTGGTAACACAGGTCGTAATCAAGCATGCGCTTGGCCCGATGCCCGCTGTGATCATCGCCGTTGTAACAATCGTCATTGTCAGCCTGATCTATGGCTTCATGAAGCGTGAGGAAAAGAGCCATGCCGAGCTGACCGACTCCTACAACCAGCTCATCGAGAATAACCGTATGATGCAGGAAAAGGACGAGGCACTGACCTATCTTGCGTACTATGACCGCCACACAGGTCTGCCGAACCGTGCATTCCTGATGGACAAAATTGCTGATTACATGGAAAACAGCAAGCCGTTTGTCCTGATCTACATGGATGCGGATAATTTCAAGGAAATCAACAACAACTTTGTCCGCAAGGTTGGTGATGAGCTCATCAAGATCTATGCTGACCGTCTTGAGAAGTACTGCGGTGATCGTCTGACCTGCGGTATCATCGAAGGTGACCAGTTTGCCATCCTGATGGAGGGCAGATACACCCAGGCAGATGTGCTCAACATGACAGCACAGCTCCGCAACCTGTTCTTTGAGCCTGCCAATGCCGGCGGCCAGCAGTTCCAGATTACCATGAGTTATGGCGTTTGCAGCTACCCGAACGACGGCCGCACGCCGGATGTGCTCTTTAATGCCGCTGACACTGCATTGTACAATGCAAAGCTTGCCGGCAAGGACAGAACCATTATTTTCAGCGAAAACACACTTGCATAACTTACCACGACGCTCTGCCCCCCCTTCCGGGGGCAGGGTCATTCGGTATGATGCCGTCTGCGGGCGGTATGATACCGGACGATCCGCAAGGAGTACGGAATCCGGAATCGCCCATGGCACTTGCCGGGCTCAGAAAGGCAGGATTTTCATGGATAAGGAATTTTACCGACTGGCAGTCCGGCTGATGGCGAATATCAGCCGTGTCGAGCCGAATCTTGTTTCAGGGCATGATGCCGAAATGTGCATCATTCTCACGGATCAGCAGCATGTGTATGCCGGTATTACCGGTGTGCGCATCAGCAACGGGCAGCTCATGCGTGCCTGCCCGGAATTCAATGCGATTATGTCAATGGTTCCCGCCGGCGAAAGCCGTGTGGAAAAAATGATTACCGTTTCGTTCTCTCATCGCACTGTCAGCCCGCCGTGTGAGGGCTGTCTGGATCTGCTGCTGCGGGTCAATGCAGAGAACAAGGATACGATGATCTACGACGCCCCCAATCACTATGTCAATGCCGAGGCACTGCTCTCAGAGCGCTCTTTCAGCGACCGGCTGGCAGATGTATTCTTCTTCTCCGAACAGGGCCAGACAGCTCCTGCCGAGGCGGCTGCACCTGCTGAGGAGGCTGCACCGGCTCAGGTAGCTGCACCTGCCGAGGCGGCTGCACCTGCTGAGGAAGCTGCACCTGCTGAGGTAGCCGCACCTGCTGAGGAGGCTGCACCGGCTGAGGAGGCTGCAACCGCTGAGGTAGCTGCACCGGCTGAGGAGGCTGCAACTGCCGAGGTAGCCGCACCGGCTGAGGAGGCAGCAACCGCTGAGGAGGCTGCAACCGCTGAGGTAGCCGCAACCGCTGAGGAGGCTGCGCCCAATCCATTTGCGGAGGAAGGCAATCCGTTTGCAGAAGACAATCCCTTTGCCGCAGAAACCGCTGCTGAGGAGCTTACGCCTGTACAGGCAATGCGTCCCGCAGAGAATGCTGCTGAGCCGCCGGAGGACAAGCTGGATTCCGTAGACAGCGCCATTCCGGCACCGTCCGTAATGCCGGGCGTGAGTGCAGGAATTCCGGAAGCTGCCGCACTGCAGCTTGCGGATGCAGCAGCCGCTGCTGAGCGTGAACAGAATCCCGATACCGAGGAAGACCAGTTCGCAAAGTTCGGCTTTGAGGCCGGCGAAACCGCAGATTATGTGGATGAAGTGCATCATGATACAGATAATCCATTCTACGAGCCGCCGATTGAGCCGGTAACGGACGAGGAGAAGTCCCTGCCGCTGTACATGCGGGATCCCCGCAAGAAGCAGCCGAGATATCTCTATGAGCAGCCGAATGCACAGGCTGATGTGATGCGGCAGTCCGCAATGGGCTATGACGATCCGCAGTCGATGTATGCTTCCCAGCGCCTGCCCGGTTCCCAGAGCGGTATGAGCGGACGTCCGTTTAATCCGGCACAGAGTGCGGCAATGCGCACACAGCAGCAGCAGTCGCAATATCTGCAATCCCAGCAGTTCCCGTCGCAGCAGTTCCAGCCGGCACCGCAGCAGGACGGTTCTCAGCCGTATCAAGCATCCCAGCAGAGCATATCTCAGCCCTATCAGCAGGTACAGTCTCAGCCCTTCCAGCCGGGACAGGCATCTACTTACCAGTCGCAGCCGTACCAGCAGGTACAGTCCCAGCCGTACCAGCCGGGGCAGTCACAGCCGTACCAGCCTGGACAGGCACAGCCGTTCCAGCCTGGACAGTCCGGCTCCTACCAGTCGCAGCCGTACCAGCAGGTACAGTCTCAGCCGTTCCGTCCGGGACAGTCGGTTTCCTATCAGTCACAGCCCTTCCAGAAGCAGTTGCAGCCGATTCAGTCGGTACCGCTTCAGGCGCCGTCCCAGCCCTTCCGTCCGGGGCAGCCAGCTTCGCAATCGTTCCAGCCGCAGCAGCCCTTCCGTCCGGGACAGGCACCGCTGCAATCCAGAGTTCCCGGTCAGCTACAGGGCGGCGGCTATGTGCCCCAGTCGCAGGGAACGGGTAAGCGTGAAAGCGGCTCTGCATTCCGTCAGCGCCTGAGTGCATTCATGAACGATGACACTTCCGGTGCAGGTGACGGCGAGATGACCCAGTCCGAGATGAAGCGTCTGGCCAAGGAAAAGAAAAAGCAGGCTAAGATTGACGCCAAATTCAAAAAAGACATGAAGAAAAAAGGCTTTTAATACAGATTTTTCACGTCATGTTCAACTGATATGACATACAGAAGCGCCATAGTATCCGGAGATACTATGGCGCTGCAGTCTGTCAAAAAAGCTGTTATGCAGGGTTCGCCCCCGGCAGCCCTGATCGGGGTGCTTCGGGCCGAAGGCCCCGCAATATAGCCCCTCCCCCA
>JAFXOO010000266.1 GCA_017528675.1 Oscillospiraceae bacterium
CCGGCAGCATCGGAGAAGCCGTTCATTGCCTTTCATGTCAGCGGCGGGACGACGGACTGTGTGCTGTGCGAACCGGACGCAGAGGCGCTTGTGCGGATCACACCGCTTGCATCTTCACTCGACCTGAAGGCCGGCCAGCTCATTGACCGTGTCGGGCTGATGCTGGGGCTGCAATTTCCCTGCGGTGCGGCGCTGGAGCAGCTTGCCTGCAAGAGTGAGGCAGTATTCCGCTACAAGCCGACCATGCGGGGCGCAGACTGCTGTTTGTCCGGGCTGGAGAACCAGTGCCGCAAGGCACATGAGGAGGGGGAACCGCCCGCCGACACAGCCAGACGCTGCCTGACGGCGGTGGGGGCAGTGCTGCGTGAGATGACCGATGCCGTTCTGAAGCAGCATCCCGGCTGCGGCGTGCTGTATGCGGGCGGCGTGATGGCGGATATGCTCATCCGTAAGCAGCTATGTGGGGCAGACCGGTACTTTGCCGAGCCTGCCTTTTCCTGCGATAATGCTGCGGGAACGGCAATCTATGCCGCACTCTGCACAGAACGGGAGGCACGATGAAAGCATTTACAGTTTCAGAGCTCAACCATCATGTGGCGGAGCTGATCAAAGGGGACAAGTCCTTGCAGCACATCTGGCTCAAGGGTGAGATCTCGAATTTTAAGGCACATACCTCCGGCCATCTGTATTTTTCGCTGAAGGACACCGGCGGTGTGATTAAGGCAGTCATGTTCAGGGGAATGGTCAGCCGGCTTCGGTTCCGGCCGGAGAACGGAATGACAGTACTGGTGAGTGCCGGCGTAACGGTTTACGAGGCCGGCGGCGTGTACCAGTTGACTGTCTGGGACATGCTCCCCGAGGGAGCCGGTGCTGTACAGCAGCAATTGGAGGAGCGCAAGGAGCGGCTGCGCAAGGCGGGATTGTTTGAGGAATCCTCCAAACGCCCGCTTCCGGCCAATCCAAGGACGGTCGGGGTAGTCACTTCTCCGACGGGGGCTGCGCTTCAGGATATCCTGCAAATCATCGGGCGGCGCTGTCCTTCAGTGCGTGTGAAGGTGTTTCCCGTACAGGTGCAGGGTGCAGCGGCGCCGGCATCCATCACAGCCGGTCTGCGCTTTGCAGCAACGCAGGACTGCGATGTTCTGATACTTGGCAGAGGCGGCGGTGCGGCAGAGGATCTCGATGCCTTCAATGCCGAGAATGTTGCCTATGCAGTCTATGACTGCCCGGTACCGGTGATTTCGGCGGTCGGGCATGAGACGGATTTTACCATTGCGGATGCGGTGGCAGACCGGCGGGCACCCACGCCCTCTGCGGCGGCAGAGCTGGCGGTGCCGGACACCGCCCATCTGCATGAGCAGCTCCGCATTGCAGAGCGTGGTCTGCGGGCTTCCTATGAAGCATCACTCCAGCGGCGTTTGCAGCAGCTCAACGGGCTTGACCAGCGTCTTGGGCAGTGCCGTCCGGATCACCGGATCCGACTGCAACAAGAGGAATGCAGACGGCTGACGATGCGTCTCGAAAAGAGCATGCAGCTTCTTCTTGCCCGGAAGCTTTCGGCGTACCAGACAATGCAGGAGAAGCTCAGCCAGCTTGACCCGCTGCGGGTATTGCAGCGTGGTTATGCGGCGGTATATCATGAAAACGGCAAGCTGCTGTCCTCCGTCGGGGAGACAAAGCCGGGCGAACTTCTGAAAGTGCGCCTGTCTGATGGCAGCCTGCAAGTAAAGGTGGATGCGATCAATGAACTATGAAGAAAGCATGAAACGTCTTGCAGAGATCACCCGCAGACTGGAGCAGGAGCAGCTTACCCTTGAGGAAGCCTCCGGACTCTATGCTGAGGGGATGGCGCTTTCTGCGGATTGTCATAAATTTTTAGAGGATGCGGTACTGGCAGTGGAGCAGATCCCTGTCCCGCAGCAGGAAACGGGGGAACCGACATGACAGATACCAAGGCCTGCATGGCTGCCTATGCCGCAAGAGTCGAACAGTACATGACAGAGCAGCTCGATGCCATCAAGGAGCGCCGGGGGATGCTTGCCACAGATGAGGTGTTTGCTGCGATGCAGCATTCGCTGTCTGCGGGCGGCAAGCGGATCCGTCCGACACTGGTCTATGCGTTTTGTGAGGCATGCGGGGGAAAACCGGAGAATGCCGATGCAGCGGCCTGTGCGATGGAAATGTCGCATACCGCCTCGCTGATTTTTGATGATCTGCCGTCGTTTGATGACGATGATCTGCGCCGGAACCAGCCCTCCTGCCACAAGGCATTCGGAGAGGCCACAGCGATTCTGGCGGGTTACGGACTGATCTGTGCCCCGTTTGAGATCATCGGCGGCGATGAACACCTGACAGGCGATCAGAAGGCTGCGCTGATGCGTGTGCTTGCTGCCCGTGAAGGTGTCAACGGAATGGTCGGCGGTCAGCTCATGGACAAGCATTTTGAAACGGCAGACAGCGTCACGCTGGTGCAGCTTGAGACAATGTGTCTCGGCAAAACCGGTGCGCTGATGAAGGCGGCCTGTGAGATGGGCTGTATCTGCGGCGGCGGAACAGAGAAACAGATCCGTGCAGCCGGACTTTACGGCAAGAATATCGGGCTTGCGTTTCAGATCATTGACGACATCCTGGATGTGACAAGTACGGAGGAGCAGCTTGGAAAGCCGATCGGCAGTGACATCGAGGAGCATAAATTTACGTTTGTGAATCTGCTTGGGATTGAACATGCCAAGCAGATGGCAGCCGTCATTTCCGGTATTGCACACAGCCAGCTTGAAGGTTTTGCTGATGCGGAATTTCTGCATGCGCTGGCGGATGTGCTGCTGGTGCGGTTGCAGTAGGGAGGTTTTGCATGTCATTCTATAATCCGGTGATTGTGTGCGGCATTGTCGGCTGGGCAACTGCACAGATCATCAAGTTCTTTTTGAATCTTTTCCATAATTCGACCCTTCAGATTGAGCGTCTGTATGGATCCGGCGGTATGCCGAGCTCGCATTCATCGCTTGTCTGTGCAGCGTTTGTTGCGACAGCCCGCCTTGTGGGGATTGAAAGTCCGGTTACGGCAGTGATGTTTGTGCTGGCTGCAATTGTCATGTATGACGCTGCAAATGTACGTCTTGAGGCCGGCAAGCATGCCAAGCAGCTCAACGAGATCATGGAGCGGCTGCTGGCGCTGGACGGCGATATTGATGCCAAAAGTAAAGAATTCAAGGAATTGCTGGGTCACACCCCGCTGCAGGTGTTCTGCGGTGCGATTTTAGGGCTTTTGATTGGCGCAGTTTTTCCGTTGGGATAAAGGAATTACTATGAATACACAGGATAGAATGCCGGAGCAGAAGGAGTACCGGCTTGCCGATTTGCAGCTCCCGCAGGATCTCAGAAAGCTGAGCTACCTGCAATGTGCCCGGCTTGCAAAGGAGATCCGCAGCCTCATGGTGCGCACAATCTCCAAAAACGGAGGGCATCTTGCCTCCAATTTAGGAGCTGTGGAGCTGACACTGGCACTGCACCGGATATTTGAGTCCCCGAAGGACAAGTTTATCTGGGATGTGGGTCACCAGTGCTATACCCATAAAATCCTGACAGGACGGTACAAGGCGTTCCGCACCATTCGCAAGGAGGGCGGAATTTCCGGGTTTCCGAAGCCGTCCGAATCACCGCACGATGCCTTCATCAGCGGCCACAGCAGCACTTCCATTTCGGCAGCATGCGGCATGGCAGAGGCTATGCGGCTTGCGGGAGATCATCACTATGCCATTGCCATCATCGGTGACGGGGCGCTGACGGGCGGCCTTGCCTTTGAGGGACTGAACAACGGCGGTAAGAAGAAGCTCAGCAATCTGATTGTCATTCTCAATGACAATGATATGTCGATTTCCGGCAATGTCGGGGCGGTTTCCGGCTATCTGCGCAGTATCCGGGAAAGCGAAAGCTATGTCCGCACC
>JAFXOO010000267.1 GCA_017528675.1 Oscillospiraceae bacterium
ATTTGGGCTGCCTGCTTATCGTCCCTCCTAAACCAATGCCAACAACTTAAGCTTTTTTGTCGGCTTGCGCCGACTCAGGAGGGGCTACTCGCCCCTCCTAAACCACCCTCGGCAGGGCGGTGACCGCCCTGCACCCGCAATTTTTTTAAGGCAATACCGCACAGAGCTGGTGGTACAGATGCGCAGTCAGATTGAATAGAAATGACGCCGCTGGTCGCTTAAAGCGAAGCAGGGCGGTAACCGCCCTGCACACGCATTTTTTTTCTAAGTTGTTAGCTTTGCTCTCCGATGGGGAAGTTCATCATCATTCCTCCTTCGGCTGGAAAAATCTGCCGGTGAGCGTTTCCGTCTTGATCTCGTTGATGAAAGCCTCCGGGTCGGTCTGCTTTACTGCACGGATGACCTTTCTGGACTGCGCAGCCGAAACAACCGAATACACCACGTTGCGCTCGCAGTGCCCAAAGGAGCCCTCACCCTCAAGGATGGTGGCACCGTGCTTCGTCCTGTCGTAGATCACCTGACAGATCTCCGCAGGGCGGGTGGTGACAATGAACAGTGTGCTCTGCTGGAATTTCTTGTACAGCCCCCGCAGCACTGCCGTACAGGTGTACTGAAACAGAATCGAATACAGTGCCTTGTCCCAGCCGAACAGCACGCCTGCAATGCACAGAATCACTGCATTATAGCCAAGTATGATATTGAACGAATCAATCCCCCGCCGTTCCGACAAAAAGATGGAGATGAAATCCGTCCCGCCGGAGGTCGCCCCCGCATTCAGGCAGAGCGCTATTGCAAGGCCGTTGATGATGCCGCCGAAAATGCTGATGAGCAGCACATCCTGCGTAATGAATATCCCTGGAATGAGATCGGTGAATACGGAATTGAGCACGATCATCACACACGAGAACAGCGTGAATTTCTTCCCGATAAACCGGAATCCGATATACACCGGCAACGCATTCAGCAGCAGATTGACAAGCGTGAACGGCAGCGTGATATGCAGCGTCATTTCCGCTGCCCGCTGGATGAGGATGGTAAGCCCTGTCACGCCGCCCGGATACAGCCCGCCGGTGTTGACAAAGGTCTTGGTGTTGAGTGCCATCACAAATGCCGCAGCCGTCACGGCAAGCAGCGTCAGGAGATCCTTTTTCGTCAGCTTCATACGCCCTCCTAATAAAACGGCCGGACTGCCGCAGCAGCCCGGTCATGTCGTCATACGTTATGCTTTACTCTCTGGCTCTCCTCTGCACGCTTTGCATCGTTAAAGCGGTCAAGTGTGCCGACCAGATAGCCAGTGATGCGGCGGATACGGTTGAACGGAACCGTGTCGAACTTGTAGTTGACATCCACATAATCGCCGTCCAGCGTAAATGTCATCTCCGTAAAGATGCGCTCAGGATACTTCTTCCGGAGCATGTCTACATAGGCCTCAATCTCTGCGTGCGTCATTTCGCCGCCAATAACATTACATTTCATTGATGTGCGCCTCCCAGTGCTGTAAAATTCAGTGTAATCATAGTATACCACATTTAGTGGTTCTTGTCAATAGGCAGCACAATAATTTGTTGATTTAACAAACTGTGAACGAATGCACCTGCGGATAGTATGGGCAGGAAAAGAACGCCTATGCATCGCAGTTTGCCATCCGAATCCCGGAGTGCACAGACAGCGGGAAGCGTTCGGGTGCACCGTTTTTGTACATATCCGCCAGATTGGGAGGCGTTTTTTTGGCGCATCGGTCAGATACTTTCAACAGCCTGCTCCGGAGGACAGGAAAAGCCAATGCTCCCGCCGCCATCAGGCAGCAGGAGCATTGGTTTGTCCGGCTGACCGGCACTTTTGCTGTGCCGATCTCACGATTGAGCCCTTGCCTATGATCTGTGCTGCGGGCTCCGCAGTCGGGATGACAGGACTCGAACCTGCGGCATCCTGCTCCCAAAGCAGGCACTCTACCAAACTGAGCTACATCCCGTAATAGAAACCGCTGCCTCCGGGCAGCGGTTTCATCAGTGTGCCTGACAGGACTCGAACCTGCGCTCTGAGGAGTCGGAGTCCTCTGTTTTCATCCAACTAAACTACAGGCACATTTCCGACGGAGAGCATCGCTCCCACAGTCTTTTATCATTATACCAGAAATCCGGGTGTTTTGCAATAGGCATTCTATAAATATTTTGTGAATAAATTACGTCTGTTTTGTGAATTCCGAGACAGCAAAAATCCATGCATGCACTGCACCGTTTGTCAGAAAATAAGCGGCATAGTACGCCATACTGTCCTCCCGCAGGAACGTAAGAGGGACGGTACAGCGCTTGCCCAGAACGCAAAGCTCGACCTGTGATGAACCGAATGTGAGGCTCGCCATCCGGATCTGCTCCCGGTGGGTCGTGTTATAGCTCTGCTGATAGACCCGGATGGCAGCAAGCGCCGTGAAGCTGACAACAAGATGAATCATCAGAACTGCAAAAATGCGACGGATGCGCTGCTTCATGGTTCCTCCTTCAATGTGCAGAGCGCCCTTGCGAGCGAGCTGCCGATCAGATCACCGGCATAGCCTGCCTGCTCGATGGTATTGCCGTGGGTGCCGACTTCAATGAGCAGGCTGCCGGTCGTGAGATCCTGGTTGTACTTCCGGTAGTCGAACAGAATCGGGCGGGTCAGGCCGGGATAATCGCTCTCCATCTGCTGCTGGAGAAGCGAGGCAAAGTGGAAATTCTGGAGATAGTCCGGCATATCCATTGTCCCGTCATCGCAGCCGGAGATAATCATGACCTGGGCGGATTTCCGGCCGTCAATCATGACGGTGGGCTGCTTGATGATGCCGTCCCCGCCGATGGCATCCCGATGGATATCCAGCACCACCCGGATCGACGGATACTGTGCCAGAATCCCCCTGACAGTCTCGGCACTGCGGGCATAGGAGCCGGTATAGGACGGGTAGTCGTGGATGGCATCGCTGTGGATGACGCCGATGCCTGCCTTTTCGAGCGCTGCGGCGATGTGGTCACCGACCATGACCATGTTGCGGGCAGGGTCGGTGGTACGGTAGTTGAAGGACGCATCATAGGCATCCCGCTCGTAGGGCTCAAAGCTCTCGGTGGTGTGGGTGTGCATGATGAGCACTTCGGGCGTGCCGTCGGCAAGAATGGAAAACGCAGGCGGTCTGCGGCTTTCTGCCTGGAGCACGTCGTTGGTGAGAGCCGTCAGATTCTGCACCTGACCGGCCGTGTCGAGGTCAAAGTATTTCTCACCGGAATAGTGGCCGTAGCTCATTTTTTCCACTGCGCCGCCGGTGAGATCCCAGGTTTCCGGATAGGGCTTCGGGCCGGGGTCGGCGCTCGCCGGAACAGGTACCGCCGGAAGCGGCGCCTCTGTCGCCGGCTGTACAGGTGCAGTATCCCCGAAGCCATGCGACAGGAAAAACTGCGGCTCCTCTGCGGGCGATGACGGGCTTTCCGGTGCCGCACTGCCAAGCAGCGGCGCCAGCCGTATCAGTGCCAGGCTGCCGAGCAGCAGCACGGCGGTATAGGTCTTGAATCTTCGCTGCATGTCCGCACCTCCAGTATGCGCTTGATCGGTATAGTTTATGCACCGGAACGATGTTTCATACGCTGACCGCATTTTTGCCCCCGGACATGCAAAATCCGGCCTTTTTCGGCATAGGGTAGAGGGATGGTTTCCGCTGCCTGCGGTGTGCCGGCACCGGAATGGCAGAACGGAAAACCCTGTATAACAAGATATTGGGCTGGAGGGATGGTTTTGTATCAGTGCTATCAACCAAGGAAGCTCCGGTGGTTTCTGGTTCTTGATGCGGTAATTCTGGCGGTCTGGCTGATCTGCTCAGCAGCGGTCAGGGCTTACCAGCCGCCGCAGGAGGGCGTGTTTTTGCCGGTTATCATGTACCACAGCATCACAGAAAACGGCCGGGGCGATTACCAGATTTCACCGTCGCAGTTCGAGGATGATCTGCGTTATCTGAAAAGTCAGGGCTATGAAACTGTCTCGGCTGCGCAGCTTGTTGCCTACACAAGAAACGAGGGAACGCTTCCGGCGCATCCGGTGATGCTGACGTTTGATGACGGATTCTATAACAATCTGTCCACGGCGCTGCCACTGCTCGAACGATATGATATGTGCGCTGTTGTGTCGGTTGTGGGGCGTTATACGGATGAGCTGGCTGAGGCGGATCCGCATGTCGAGCGCTACTCCTACCTGACATGGGAGGACGTAAAACGGCTGCTCGATTCCGGACGCATCGAAATCGGCAGCCATACCTGGGATCTGCATAGTAATGACGAACGGGCAGGCTGCTCCATCCGTGCGGGAGAAAATGTGCAGGACTACGCTGCCATGCTCCGCCGTGATCTCGAACGGGTACAGACTGTCTGCAAAGAAAAAACCGGATGCACCCCGACAGTGTTCGCCTATCCCTATGGCTTCATCTGTCGGGAGAGCATTCCGGTTCTACAGGAACTTGGGTTCACCTGCACGCTGACATGCTATGAGAAGCCCAATTTCATTACCCGTGACAAGCGCTGTCTTTACGGACTCTCACGCTACAACCGTCCGCCGGGGGTGTGCAGTGAGGACTTTTTCACAGAAGTGCTCCGGCAAGAGCGTTGAGCTTTCTGCGGAAACAGCCATCACTGCCGGCGAAGGGCTGGCGCATGCAGGTCATCTTATTTCGTCACAACGGGAAGCACAGTGATTTCTACAACGGCCTTGAGGATGTTCAGGGAATCCACTTCATCAACCTTGCCGTCCTTGTTGACATCGGCATTTCTTTTGCCCGCCTTGGAAATCGGATCACCCACCATGAGGTTTTTGTTCAGCGAGATGACATCCACGATGGTGATCTTGCCGTCACAGTCGATGTCGCCGTACACAATCTCGGTCGGATCGGTCGGTGCGGTGCCGTCGAGGTAGTTCACCTTGAGACCGGTTTTGGCTGCGAAGGTGTCTGCCGTGGAATCCTTGTAGCAGTTTACAACGAAATCCTCGATGACACGGTGTACAAAGAGATAGGAGTACTGGCCGGTCGAGGTGAAGGTCGAGGTGCAGCCAAAGGCTTCCCTGCCGATGGAGACATTCTTGCCGGGCAGCGTAACCTCCGGGAGAGAGGTGCAGTTGATAAAGGCTTCTTCCCCGATGGTCTCAACACCTGCCGGGATGGTCAGTTCAGTCAGGCCGGTACCTGCAAAGGCACTCTGCTCGATGGACTTCAGGCTCTCCGGGAGCTTGACGGATGTCAGGGCGGAGCAGTTCTGGAAGGCGCTCGGGCCAATGCGGACAACAGTCTCAGGCATTGTCACGGAGGTGATGGCATCATTGAGCTTGAAGGCGCTGCCGAGTACGCTTGTGACACCGTCCGGAATCTGTACATCGCCCTCGGCGGTGGTACCGTCGATGAGGATGTTGTTGAAGATCAGCAGAGGTGTATCTTCAAGCATTTTCGTAAGCCACGGCGTATCACCGAAGGCTCTGTCGCCAACAATCTCAATCCCCTTGGGGATGTTGAGGTTTTCAAGCAGTGTGCAGCGATAGAAGGCTTCCTTGCTGATGGCGGTGACGCTCTCCGGGAGCTCTACGCCCTGCACATAGCCCTTTTCCTTACCGAAGATCTGCTCACCGATGACGGTCACGCCGTCCGGGATGGTCACGATGATATCCGGGTACGGGATTTCCTCAGGCTTGAGCGGCTCAGGGAGCTGCTGACCGCCGGAAGGCTGGCTGACGGCGATGCCGCCGGTCTGCTCGCAGAGATAGCCGGTCACCCATGCAAGCGGCGCATTCCAGTTGATGGCGCACTCATTGACCGAGTAGGCCTGGTTGCTGTCAATGTAGCAGAGCTGCGCAGGGGTCTCACCGTGCATGCAGTCGGTCGCCTTGATGGCGGGGTCGGCAATGTCAGAATTCGGGCCGCCGCACAGTACGCCGCAGGGTGCCTTCGGGAAGGAGGGGTTCTCCGTCACTGCCCAGAAGCGGTGGTGCGGATACTGGACGCTGTGGGAACCGTAGCCGGTGACGTAGGAGAAGTCGAGGGCATTTCTGCCGAGGATATAGTCCATAGCGCTGACGATTCCGCCGAGGTACTTGCTTTCCTTGGTCTCGTCATAGGCATAGGCGAGGATGACTGCGTCATCTACCACGAAGGAATTGGAGCCCCAGACATAATTGATATAGTCATTCTTATCGGTATAGCCGCCGTAGAGGATGCCGTAGCCCTGGGAATCTGCATAATCCACATAGACATCCGCAGTCTTGGTCAGGCTGTCACGGAGGGACGCACTCTCCTTCTCGGAAACCGCATCCTGGTGCAGCAGCAAAGACAGGGAGCCGAGTGCAGCCGTGCCGCCCCAGTCAAAGACGCCGTCGACACCGTCGGTCGTGATGGTGAAGGCATTCTTGGAGGACTTGGCATCGTCATAATATGCCTTGTCGCCGGTGGAAATGAACAGCTCGCAGGCCGCCCAGTAGAATTCATCGGTCACGTTGCTGTCGCCGTAGGCACCGCCGCCGCCGTGCTCCTTATTGGGAGCGAGGACATCGGGATGCTTCTGGGCTGCGGCATAGGCATTCTTCGCAGCAGTCAGGCACTTCTCAGCAAAGTCCGGATCGAGATCCTTCCAGAGACGGTAAGCCTGTGCACCGCAGGCTGCAAGGTTGAGCGTTGCAGCAGTGGAGGGCGGCAGCAGATAGCGCTCGAACACATCATTGGCAGGATCCAGGCCGAGAGCAGACCACTTGGCATCGTGAATCTTGTGGTAAGCCATGTCCTTATAATCGCCGTCCTGCACCATCATGGTGAGCATCCACTCCATCTCATAGCGGGCTTCATCGAGCAGGTCGGGGTAGCTGTTGCCGTTCTCCGGGAGCTTCATGGTGCCGTCTGCATAGGCATCGGCAGTCCCCTTCAGAGAGGCACGCTCGTACTGGTTCTGCATCATCCAGAGGGCGATACCGCCGTTGACCACATATTTGCCGTGGTCGCCGGCATCGTACCAGCCGCCGGTGACATCCTGGGTGCCTTCGGAGCCTTCATAGCCGAACACCTGCTGGATGGTTGCAATGTCGGGATTGTGTGCAACGCCACGGGCAAGCTTCTCGGTATCACCGGAGGTGATATACTGCGACTCGATGGCGATGCCGGAACGGTTCTGGTAGAAATAGTTCAGGGCATCGTACATCAGGCCGGAGTAGGTCTCACGCACGCCGATGTTGAACGCCTGCGATGTCTCGCCGGTTGCTGCCTTGAGGGTGTAGGTACCCTCTGTCTTGAAATCGGAAAAGTCGATGATCTGGACATTGTCGCCGGATGCCTTGTCGAAGCCAAACGGCGTGGACTTGCCGGTGAAAACGGTCTTGCCGCCTGCATCCAGGAGTTCAAAGTCGATTGCCTTTGTCTCGTCGGTCACGAGCGTTGCCTTCTTGACGAGCTCCGGGAAATAGCCGACCTGGTTGGTGATGATGCCGTTGTGCTTGCCGGGTTTGCGCCACTCTGCAAGCTCCTCTGCTTCCGCAGCAGCCTTGTCACGGGCATCCTTGACCTCACCACGGATCTGGGTGACAACGGCAGACGCATCCACCAGAATGCCGTTGATAATGACAAAGGGCGATTCTGCCATCTTTGCCTTGATCCACGGCGTGTCGGTGAAGGCATCCTTGCCGATGGAGGTCAGACTCTCCGGGATGTCGATTTTTTCAAGGGACTTGCAGTCGTTGAACGCAAAGCCCTCGATGGTCGTCAGCGTTGACGGGAGCTTGATCTCGGTCAGGCTTCCGCAGTGCCAGAATGCGCCGGACTCGATATAGGTGACTCCCTCAGGGATGGTGACAGAGGTGATATCTGTCTCATAGAACGCTGTTTTGCCGATTTTTGTGACGGGGTTGCCGTCAATCTTGTCCGGGATCTTGACGGTCTTGGTGCTTCCGTCAAAGCCGGTGATGGTGACATTGCCGTCCTCAATGGCATATGTCAGCGGACCGGATGTGAGCTTTTCTTCATCCGCAGCCGATGCAGAAAAGCCGATGGCTGTTCCGGTGATGCCGGTGAAAGGCACCCCGGTGCACAGGAGGCATAGCGCAGCCGCCAGTGCAGTGAGCTTGTGTTTTTTCATTGGTATTCCCCTCTCTTGACCGCTGTTTGCGGTTGAATTTATCTATAGTATATCAAAACATACTCACAAAATCAATACTTTTGTGCAAAAAATGCTTCTGAAATTATGAAAATTTTTAGGGAATATGTTACACTTTTGACTAAATTCACGGTATATCTAAAAATCGGCAATATGATGCGGATTGGTGGATTTTTTGACAAAACGAAGCCCCCTCCCGCTGACCGGGAGGGGGCTGATTCAAAATCTTACTTTGCCTTGGTTTCAATCTCCTCAAGGAGCTTTGCAAGCAGGTCATCGAGGCTCATGACGCCCTGATCCTCACCCTTTCTTGTGCGGACGGAGACGGTCTTACCCTCTACCTCGTTGTCACCGATGGTGAGCATATAGGGGATCTTTTCCAGAGTCGCCTCACGGATCTTCTTGCCGACCTTCTCGTTGCGGTCGTCGATCTCCACACGGATACCCTTGGCACGCAGCGCCTTCTGCACCTCATACGACCAGTCAAGATGGCGGTCTGCAATCGGGATGATCTTCACCTGCTCCGGAGCGACCCACAGCGGGAGCGCACCGGCAAAATGCTCGATCATGTACGCAAGGGTACGCTCGAAG
>JAFXOO010000025.1 GCA_017528675.1 Oscillospiraceae bacterium
CATATCTTGAAGAGCCGTATGTGCCTCATGCACTTGCAGGAGTAATGGCACAGAACAAACCGGCAAACAAAAACGAAAAACACGTCTGGTCAACAGGCAGTCAGAAAATTTAAGGAGGATCATACTATGACTACTTTACCAAAGATCGCCCTCGGTGCGTGGGCTTGGGGAAATGACGGAACATTCGGCGGCAGCCTGACAGCAGATACTCTCCGCCCGATATTTGACAAGGCTATGGAAAACGGTCTGAACCTGTGGGATACCGCTTATGCTTACGGTATGGGTACTTCCGAGAAGGTACTGGCAGGCTTTGTGAAAGACCTGCCGAGAGACAGTTTCCTGATTTCCGATAAATTCACTCCTCAGTGTGCAGATGCTTCATCTCCGACAACTATGCAGGATATGATAGAAATGCAGCTTAAACTGATGGAGCTTGACAGATTTGATATTTACTGGATCCACAATGTCTGGGATAACAGCTTTGGTAATTCAAACTGGCAGAACGGAAACAGCACAACTGTACAAACGACTTCAAATCAGACAAGTACAGCTATATCTGAATGGTGCTTTGCTACGGCTGCGGTAGTCCTTCCATGACACGGTCGAGTAAATACCCCGAACAAGCATACAGAATGGGAAAACATTATAACGGAGGTAATTTTATGAACAAGAAATTAGTAGCATATTTTTCTGCAAGCGGCAACACTGCAAGGCTTGCAAAGAATCTCGCAGAAGCAGCGGGCGCAGACCTCTATGAAATACGCCCTGCCGTTCCCTACACAAGCGAAGACCTCAACTGGCAGAACAAGCAGTCTCGCAGCAGCATTGAGATGAACGACAAGTCCTCCCGTCCCGCACTTGCCGACACAAACGCTAAAATCACAGACTATGACACGATCTTTGTTGGTTTCCCCGTTTGGTGGTATACAGCACCGACTATCATAAAAACGTTCCTTGAAAGCTATGACTTCTCCGGAAAGACCATTGTTTTGTTTGCGACCTCCGGCGGCAGCGGTATCGGCGGAACAGCAAAAGCACTGAAAAGCAGTGTGTCCGGTGATACAAAGCTGATTGAGGGAAAGGTGCTCAACAGAGGAACATCGGCAGCATCACTCAAAGATTGGATAAACGGCTTGGGAATCTGAATGATTGCTGCTCCATTTTCAATAGCCGTAGTCTTTTGACACACTCACTTTCCGTTCCGCATAATGATATTACAATTATGGCGTGCGCCGTAATCAGCCCATCCCATAACGGCACACACTAACCGCATAGCACCCTCTCAGAGCGTTTCTGAAAGGGTGCTGTTTTCAACATCTTGTTTTCCGCACAGAGTCTGTGTCCCCGAATCCGCAAGCTCGGCCGGCTCTGCAATCCCGTGTTTTGCTTCATACTCCCTCACACGGTGGTGAAATGTTTTAGCTGACAAGCCAATTTAGGAATGGAATGCGTATGTTGTCACGAACGATTTGAGAAATAAGTGGAACAAATTATGCAATATAACAAATCTGAGAAAATTGCTTGACAAATGATGGAGAACGGTGTATTCTTATATAAGAGAACACCGTTCAACAACCGGAGGTGAAAAAATGCCAAGGGATAAAACAGAGAGCCACGAGAGAATCATTGAAGCGGCAAAAGAGGAATTTCTGACCTATGGTTTTGAAAATGCGTCCCTGCGGCGCATTGCCGGCAATGCCGGTATCACTGTTTCCGGACTCTACAAGCATTTCCCGAACAAAGAGGAAATGTTCGCATCACTTGTGCAGCCGATGCTGGATGAATTCATGACGCTCTATCGTCAGAAGGAGCAGGAGGAGAACGATGCCATTGAAAAAATTGGCTCGGCGGCTGCATTTTTGAATGATGATGCGGTGTATGTCATGCAGTTTATTTACGATCATTATGATGAATTCAAACTGCTGGTATGCTGCTCGCAGGGAACACGATATGAGGATTATTCGCATAATCTGGCGAAAATGGAGGAGGAAAGCTCCCTGAAATTTATCAATGCGCTGCGCAATCGTGGTGATTATGTTCCGGAGTTTGACGGCAGGGAGTTTCATTTGCTGGTATCGTCCAATGTGGAGGCGGTCTTACAGCCGATCCGGCATGATTTTAGTCGTGAAGAAGCCATACACTATGCGCAGACGATCAACACATTTTTCTCAAAGGGCTGGAAATGGCTCTGCGGAATGGAATAAGATGGATGTCGGCTTTGTGCCGATATTCATTTGAATCACAGTTAGCAATTGCTAATTTCGTTAGGGAGGAATTCGTGTGAATTGGCTTACTGAAAACATCATGTCGATTGTGTTGCTGATAGTCATTGCGCTCATCGTTTTTCTGATCATCCGAAGCAAAGTGAAAACGAGGAAGTCCGGCAAGGGCTGCGGCTGCGGTTGTTCCGGATGCAGCGGCTGTGCATCCAAACAACAGAAGAAACAGGAAACGTCAGACTGTGCGTCTGCGGAATCATTTACAGGAGGTAGAAAATGAAGCTGACTGAAACAAAGGCGGATACGCAAGGAATGATCTGTTCTGTGAACGGGGACGATCATTTCATGAACCGCATCACATCCATTGGAATCACAGAGGGAACGGCTTTTCAGACCGTCCGGAACGACCGGAAAATGCCTGTTCTGATTTATCTGCGTGAGACACTGATCTCCCTGAACAGAGCAGATGCAGAAAGAATCGAGGTGACGCAGAAATGAACAGTATCGCATTATTGGGGCAGCCGAATTCCGGCAAATCCACCATCTACAATAACCTGACCGGCGCACGACAGCACGTCGGCAACTGGGCAGGCAAAACTGTTGAAAAGAATGAAGGTAGCTATACTTATAGAGACACAAAATTTACGGTTACTGACCTGCCGGGAAGCTACGGTCTGTCGGGCAATTCCGATGAGGAAATCATCACAACGGACTTCATCAAGTCGGGGCGCAGTGATCTGACGGTGGTTCTGGTTGATGCTTCGCAGCTTGAAAGAAGTATGTTCATGCTTGCGGAATTTGCAAAGCTTGATAAGCCGGCGATCCTTGTCCTTAACATGATGGATGTTGCAAGGGATATGGGCAAAAATGTGGATGCCCAGACGCTTGCGAAAAAGCTCGGCATTCCTGTTCTGCCGTTCAATGCGACCGATACAAAGGACTATGAAAAGCTGAAAAAGCTGATCGCCGATGAATTGAAGGCTCCTCACAGGCTTATCGTCCCTGCGCCTGCGGAGCATGGTACAGTCAAGGCAGACAGTCAGGCAAAATTTGACTGGGTCAGCGAATTGCTCTCGGATGTCACTAAATCGGAAATGACCGTCTACAAGATGTCGAAATTTGACCGGGTGATGACAAGACCGATCCTCGGAAAAATCATTTGTATCGGCGTGGTTCTTGTCGCATTTCTGGTGGCAATGCTCATTATGATGCCGTTTATGGGAATCGGACAGATGATACCGACCTTACTGCACGCCCCTGTTGACAAGCTGCTGACAGGCTGGAATGTTCATCCGTGGATCGTTTCCATCTTCAGCATAATGATACCGAATGTGCTGTATTTCACGATCTCTATGGCGAGCTTTGTTTTCGGTGTCAATATCGTATTTGGCTTTCTGGAGGAAACGGGTTTTCTTGCCCGTGCAGCATATCAGTTTGACGGACTGCTCTCAAAACTCGGCTTGCAGGGAAAAGCGATCTGCCCGATGTTAATGGGATTTGGCTGCACGATCGGAGGAGCGTGCGGCACCAGAGTGATGGACAACTGGGGGCAGAGGATGCTTGCGATGTCGATCATCTGGGCGATTCCCTGCGCATCGATCTGGTCGATTATTCCTGTTATTTCGGGAATGTTCTTTACATGGTGGCAGACGATGCTTGTGTGTGTCGGCATTCTCCTCTATGTGGTCATTACCATGATCGTTGTCTCCAAAGTGTTCAGCAGAAAGCTCGCACCTGTAGAGGAGCGCAGCGGTATGATCATGGAGCTGCCGCCCTATCACAAGGCGCACTGGAAGCACATCATCAAGGAGGCGTTTTTCAAGGCGTGGGATATTTTCAAGCGTGCGCTCGGAACCGTCACACTGGTTTCTGTTTTGTTCTATGTGCTCTCGTTCAGCAAGGACGGTAATGTGGATAACAGCCTGCTCTATCGTGTGGGCACATTCATCGAACCAGTCACACGGTTCTTTGGAATGGGCTGGCAGACATTCATGGCATTTGTTAGCGGTGCATTTGCAAAGGAGGCTGTCCTCGGCACGCTGAATGCAGTATTTATGGGGAACAATTCGCTCATGGAGGCGACCTTCTTTGCGAAAACAGTACCTGCGGATACCGCACTGCTCGGTTCTGCCATGTCATCAGCGATCGCACCGGCAGAGGCGCTTGCATTCATGTTTGCAACGACGTTCAATATCCCATGCCTGATGGCACTTTCCACGACCTACAAGGAATCTCACTCGCTGAAATGGACAGTCAAGGTAGCACTGTTCTATTTCTGCAATGCACTGGTGCTTTCCTGCATTGTATATCATATTGCAGATCTATTTATGTGAATCAATACAAGAAAACAGGTTTTCCGGAGTGTCAGCGGAGAGCCTGTTTTTCATGTAGCATCACCGAACGGAAAATCTATCCCGTCATAGCTGACAAACGAAAGATTCTGTATCCTTTCCGCTTCACCGATATCCGCTGCGTGCGGTAGCTTGTCTCTGACATATTCACAGGCTTTCTGGACAAAGCCGATCTCACTGTCTGCCCTGCACCCGCAGGTTTTGTTGTGCTGAGTTGTTGGCATTGTTCCCCTAAGCAATGCCAACAACTTAAGGCAACACCGCACAGAACTGGTGGTGCAGATGCGCAGTCAGATTTTTCGTCAGATTGTATAGAAATGACGCCGCTGGGCTGGCGCCCAGCAAGGAATTTCTGTGCAAGATGAC
>JAFXOO010000268.1 GCA_017528675.1 Oscillospiraceae bacterium
CATCTTTGGGAAGACTCCTGAAGGCCAGAGGTCTCAAGGTAGCAGCTCAAAAGCTTGATCCATATATAAATGTAGACCCCGGTACGATGAGCCCCTACCAGCACGGTGAGGTCTACGTTACAGAAGACGGCGCAGAAACCGACCTGGATCTCGGACATTATGAGCGCTTCATCGACGAGGATCTCAACCGGTTCTCGAATCTCACCACCGGCAAGGTCTACGCCAATGTGCTGCAAAAGGAACGACAGGGCGACTTCCTCGGCAAGACCGTGCAGATCATCCCGCATATCACGGACGAGATCAAGCATTTTATCTACAGCGTCGGTGAAACAGGGAAGGCAGATGTGGTCATCACCGAAATCGGCGGCACGACCGGCGATATCGAAAGCCAGCCCTTCCTCGAAGCCATCCGTCAGATGCGGCTTGAAGTCGGGCGGGAGAATACGCTCTATATCCATGTCACGCTCGTGCCCTACCTGAAGGCATCCGGTGAGCACAAATCCAAGCCGACCCAGCATTCTGTCAAGGAATTGCAGGGATTTGGCATTTCACCGGATATCATCGTACTGCGCTCGGATGAACCGATTACGGACGAGAGTATTTTCTCCAAAATCGCAGGATTCTGCAATGTCAAGCCGGACTGTGTCATCGAGAATCTCACGCTTCCCAATCTCTACGAGGCACCGCTGATGCTGGAAAAGGCCAATCTCTCAGGTATTGTCTGCCGTGAGCTGGGACTTCAGACGCCGCCGCCCGATCTGACGGAATGGAAAGCGCTCTGTAAGCGGATCACATCCCGCTCCGGAACCGTCACCATTGGCCTTGTCGGAAAATATGTGGCGCTCCACGATGCCTATCTGTCCGTTGCCGAGGCGCTGCATCATGCAGGCTATGTGCTGTCTGCCGATGTACAGATCCGGTGGATTGACTCCGAGACCGTCACCGCCGAGAATGCACAGAAATGCTTTTCCGGGGTGGACGGCATTCTGGTGCCGGGCGGATTCGGGCAGCGAGGCATTGACGGCATGATTGCTACGGCACAATATGCCAGAACACACGGCGTTCCTTATCTTGGCATCTGTCTCGGCATGCAGATCGCTGTGATTGAATTTGCCCGGAATGCTGCGGGATTGAAAGATGCGCATTCTCATGAATTCGATCCGCACACACCGCATCGGGTCATTGACTTTATGGATGGCCAGAGCGACAGCATAGACAAGGGCGGCACGCTGCGGCTCGGAAGCTACCCCTGCCACATTGCAGACAGGACAAGACTGCTTGCCTGCTATGGTACCGCCCGTATTACAGAGCGCCACCGTCACCGCTATGAATTTGCCAATGCCTACCTGGATACGCTCACAGAAGCAGGGCTGACAGTCTGCGGTACTTCTCCGGACGGCAGTCTTGTAGAAGCGGTGGAAGTCACAGCACACCCGTACTACATCGGTGTGCAGTATCACCCGGAATTCAAATCCCGCCCGAACAAGCCGCATCCGCTGTTTGTCGGGCTCGTCAGAGCAGCAATTGCCGGAAAGGAGCCTTCTCATGAAAGTCAATCATAACGCATTACAACTTGATAATAACTACCTGTTCTCGGAAATCGCAAGCCGTCTTCGTTCATTCCAGGCGGAACATCCGGATCAGCCCCTGCTCAGGTGCAGCATCGGGGATGTCACCCGTCCCCTTCCCCGCATTATCGTGGATACGATACAGGCGGCAGCGGAGGAAATGGCACATCCGGAAACATTCCGTGGCTACGGCGCAGAGCACGGCGAACAGTTCCTGCGTGAGGCAATTGCACACTATTATGCAAAGCGGAATCTGACCATCGACCCGGACGATATCTTCATCAGCGACGGCGCCAAGAGCGACCTCGGCAATCTCTGCGACCTGTTTGACGAAGATAATACCGTCCTCCTGCCGAATCCCGTATACCCTGTCTATTACGACACAAGCATCATGTCCGGACGGCGGGTGCATTTCCTTGAAGGCACACAGGAGAATGACTTCCTGCCGATGCCGGATGCATCACAGCATGCGGATATCATCTACCTTTGCTCCCCGAACAACCCCACCGGTGCAGTTTATTCCCGTGAGCAGCTCCGGACCTGGGTGGACTATGCACTTGAACAGAAAGCCGTCCTGCTCTTTGACGCTGCCTATGAATCCTACATCCGTGACCCGGCACTCCCGCACA
>JAFXOO010000269.1 GCA_017528675.1 Oscillospiraceae bacterium
AGGCGTATCAAGCAAGAAGACCGACTACAAGCCCCGTCCGGGGTGCAGTGGAAAAGCACCCCGGACACACCCAAATAAGTGATAAAGGAGAATGAATATGAAAAACACAAAAAGAATCGCAGCGATGATCGCTGCTCTGGCAATGGCAGCAATGGCAGTTCCGGGCGCAATGCTGAGCACAAATGCAGCACCGCCTCCAGACTCCACCACCGGTACGCAAGTTACTGTACCGAACGTTGACGTTCTTACTAAAGCGGGCGAGGGTACGCAGACGAATACGATCAATATCACGAATCCGGATGGTGCAATACACACCTATGTGGCACATCAGATTTTCAAAGGCGACTTCGGCGAAGGCACCCTGAATAATATTGTATGGGGCGACGGCGTAAACGAAACTGCAATTCTGGACGCACTCCATAATGCATCTGCAACTGAGGGTCATGCACTGTTTGGTCTGTTCCCTGCCACCATAGACACCGCAAAGGAAGTTGCTGAGGTTCTGGGCTCCAAGACCGGTGAAGCGCCGAATGAGACTGCTGTTTTTGCAAATGATTCGGATAAGGCACAGGCATTTGCAGCAATCGTTGGTGAAAACCTGACTGAAACAACATCCGGCAGTGTTAATGGCGATGTGATTTCTGGTCTTGCTGACGGCTACTACCTCATCATGGATACCGCTGATCCCTTAAATCCTGATGGTGATGGTGACAGCCGCCCTGACAACGATAATTCCGGCGCAAGGACGAGATTCATCGTGAAAGTGGCTGGCGGCGGAGATCAGTCGATCACAGCGGATGCCAAGCACGCTGCTCCGACTGTTGACAAGCAGGTACAGGATGAAGTTGCTGACAAGGATCCTGATGCTGATGATGACGGCTGGGGCGAGACTGCTGACCACGCAATCAATGAAGTCTTCCAGTTCAAGCTGACGGCAACGCTTCCGCCGGATTCTAATTTTGCAGCGTATGATTCCTATATGCTCGTCTTCAACGATAGCTGGAATCCTGGTGTGACTTATAAGGGCAATCCGACAGTCGCCGTAAACGGAACAGAGATTGCAGCATACGACCTTGTTCTTGATACTGAGAATCGTAAGCTGACCATCACGATTGATGACTTAAAGCCGTATGATGCTGATCTTACGGACGGCGCTGTTGTAACAGTAACCTATGATGCTTGCCTGAATGAGAATGCGGCGGTTGAGACCGTGAATCAGGACGCTGTTCCTGTCGGCTACGAGAACGTCAACAAGGTGAAGCTCCAGTACTCCAACAACCCGAATGCAGGCGGCGAGGGCAATTTGGGTGAAACACCGGAAGATTATGTATGGGTATTCACCTATGAGGTTGACAATACGAAGGTTGACGAAAACAACGCTCCGCTTCCGGGTGCAGGCTTTACGCTCTACGCTGACCCAGCAAAGACAATTGCCATTAAGCTGAAGGATAATGGCGATGGTACCTACACTGTTGCCGACCAGAACGCAACAACCGGCACAATTACGGAGATGATGTCGCAAACCGGCACCGGTAAATTCAATATTAAGGGTCTCGACGCAGGCACTTACTACCTGAGTGAAACCACTGTACCGGCAGGCTATAACAAGTACGATGATATTATTACAATCGCCATCGGTGCAACGCATCAGGAGAATGAAGGCGCCATCACCGCAAGCCTCGATCTTACTATTGATCCTGAAGAAAACACCATCAAGAACGAAAAGGGCTCCGCTCTCCCGTCCACCGGTGGTCTGGGTACGACCCTGTTCGTAGTCGGCGGCGGCCTGACGGCAATGGCAGCCGGCATCTACCTGATCTCCAAGAAGCGCACCCAGAACGTTCAGTAAGCAAAGATCACATATAACACAAGATAAACCTGATTCCCCTCCCTTCGGGGAGGGGGCATTAGGGAGGCTCTCATGAAGAAAAAAATCTCAATTCCAACAATCTTTTTTACGATTTTGTTCCTCGTGGGACTCTCCGTGATGCTGTATCCGACGATTGCCAACTGGTGGAACCGGAATATGACAACCCATGCTGTCTCCGGTTACAAGGAATCCGTTGCCAGGATTGACCACAAGGATTATGAACGGATGTTTGAAGAAGCACGCCACTATAATGCGCAGCTTCTCACACTTTACCGGCCGTTCTCGGATTTTGACCGGATTGAAGGCTACCAGGACATTCTGAACATTTCCGGTACCGGTGTTATGGGCTATGTGAGCATCCCCAACATCAATGTGGAGCTGCCTATTTACCACGGGACGGAGGAAGGCGTGCTCCAGGTCGCCAGCGGTCATATCCAGGGGTCAAGCCTTCCGGTCGGCGGGGCGTCTACCCATGCAGTGATTTCCGGTCACCGGGGACTGCCGAGCGCCAAGCTCTTTACCGACCTTGACCAGATTGTGGAAGGGGATACCTTCTCAATCAACGTGCTCAACGAGGTCATGACCTATGAAGTCGAGAAGATCATGATTATCCTGCCGACAGAATATGACAAGCTTGCCATCGTGCCCGGCGAGGATATGGTCACACTCATGACCTGCACCCCTTACGGCATCAATACCCACCGCCTGCTCATCCGGGGGCATCGTATCGAGACAGTCTATGACAAGAAAATCAAGGTCAGTGCCGATGCGCTGCAAGTTGATTCCATGACCGTCATTCCGACAGTGTTCCTGCTGCTGCTGGCAATACTGCTTGTGTTCTGGCATATCACAGGCAAGCGCAGGAATCATGTGCAGATTGACCAGTATACGATCCACGATCTCCCCAGGCGGGGTGATTGACAAAAACAGCAAAATCCAGTATAATAAAACAAGGAGGCGCAACCTATGGACAAAATAAGAAAATGCAGTGCAGTGCTGTGCGTGATAGCGGTTGTTCTGTGGTTTGCAGCCGGTTTTCTGATGCATTGGAATACTGCTTCGGCAGCAGATGCAGAGGGGACGCTCACGCTCTGGTGTGTCAAGGACGAAGATATCGTTGACGGAATGCAGTGGCGGATTTACCGGGTCGGCCATCGGGTGAAGGACGACTATGTATTTGAAGGTGCATTCCAGGGCTATCGTGCAACACTCGGTGATAAGACCAAGCCTATGCTGGATTGGGACGCCAAGACGGTCACTGATGCCGGCGAGACACTGAAATACAAGACCATCGTGGACAAGATTCCGAGCCGTGATGAGGGAAAGACCGACAAGTCCGGTGCGGTGACATTCTCCGGCCTGGAGGATGGTCTGTACCTGGTGTGGGGCGACTGGCTCGCAAAGGGGAATACGGTGTATATCCCGTCTGCGATCTTCTTTGAGGTGCAAGGCGAGGATGCGGCAGTGCTGAATGCCTATCCGAAGATTATCGTCAGCACGCTCAGCGAAGAGGAGGTCAATTATTCCGTCCGCAAGATTTGGAAGAATGACGAAAGTCAGCCGTGGAATCGTTCTGTTACGATCACCGTGGACAGATATTGCGATGGTGTGTTTGTGGATTCCGTGACGCTCAGCGAGGAAAATGACTGGACCTTTAGCTGGAAGGACACAGAGAGCCATGACTGGTTTGTCTATGAGCGAATTATCCCGGCTAATTACACGGTTGCCTATGAGGAGAACCACAAGCAGTATCTCATTGTCAACACCTATGAGCCGGAAAAGGACAGCTCGTCTACGGATACGCAGACAACACAGGTGACGGATGATATCCATACCGATGTGCAGACGACTGTGGCAACAGAAGACCAGTCAACCGAAACCAATGTGACCGTGAGCACATCGACTGACGCAGCGCAGCATACGACGGATGCCAACGGAACAACGGTACGCAGCACAGACGAGACAAGGACAACCACGACCACAACGACCAGCACCCCGACCGGAACAGTCACAGAGGAAAAGGCACCGCAAACAGGACAGCTCTGGTGGCCTGTGCCGATTCTGACAGGCGGCGGAATTGTGCTGCTGGGGCTTGGTATGCGCTTGTCAAAGAGGGACGATGACGAATGAAAAAAGCAGTGAGTATCTGCTGCTTTGCACTGGGAACAGCGCTGCTTCTGGCGGCGTTGTTCCTTGTTTTGCATAATAAGGCAGAAGATAAAAAAAGCGGGGAGCAGGCAGGGTATGCACTCGATGTGCTGAAGCGGGAAATCGGTGCCTGTACTGAGCCTTCTGAGACGATGCAGCTTGAGGAGGAATACGACCTCTATGCGCAGTATGAGGCAGAAACGGTTCCGGAGATGGAAACGCTTGGCATAGATGAGACCATCTACATCGGCTATATCTCGATTCCGGTACTGGATGTGGAGCTGCCGGTGCTGGCGGAGTGGAGCTATCCGAATCTGAAGCTGGCGCCGTGCCGCTATATGGGAAGCCTGTATACAGATGATCTGGTGATCTGTGCACATAACTACACCAGCCATTTTGGCCGGATCAAGGAGCTGCACAGCGGGGACGAGATTGTTTTCACCGATGTCACCGGAAGGCAATATCCCTATGCGGTCATCAGCATTGAGCAGTACCCCGGCACGGATGTTGAGCATATCAAATTCGGCAATGCGGAGGAATGGGACCTGACCCTGTTCACCTGTACGCTGAACGGTCAGAGCCGTGTAACAGTCAGGGCAGAGAGGATGGAGGACTGACATGCGCAGCAGAATGAGGATACTTGCAGCCGTGCTGTGCGTGGCACTCACGGGCTGCGGCAGGGTGTCGGAGGAGGCAGTAAAGCCGCTGATGGGGCTGGACTGGTTCTCCGCCTATGACGATGTGAAGCGTGTGCTGACCTGTACGCTCCTTGAGGAGCGTGAGGTAACCGGCCAGAAGGTTCCGCTGAGAATGCTGGACTATACCGGGGTGGAGCTGTTCGATGTTTCCTGTGATCTGACATTGTGCTTTACGGATTCCGGCCTGATCGGCTTTAACTACCATGATGTGGAGCGCAATCAGAATTACCGGGAATGGTACGGCACCCTGGAAAAGACCTACGGACTGCCGACCGAGGAAGGCAGCGGCATGGCGTCGTGGTACGATAATCCTGTGGGCAAGGATACGGCAGTCTACCTGTTCAATCTGGAGGAGGGCGTGCAGGTTTCGATCTATGCAACGGCTGATTCTCCGGATCAGAGCTATGGGAAAACGGAGGACGCCTATATTCCCACACCGGAACTCAGAACGCCTGTCATTGCCGTGATAGACTCGCCCACACCGCAGAAGCCTCCCACCGATGCGAACGGCGAAACACTGGAGGCACCGCAGGAGACACGCAGCCCCCGTGCGGGCAGGGATACTCCGGATTATGATGTGCCTGCGATAGAAACAGCCGGAAAACCTGCCGGGACTGCCTCTGCGGAGGCAACGGATCCGTCTGCGCCGTCAGAAACGGTGCCGGGAGCAACGGCGCCGGCAGCAACAGAATCCACGGCTGCCGCTACAGAGCCGCCGGAGATACCGACAGAGAATCCGGCGAAGTCCTTTCTACAGCGGGGACTGCAATTCTACAGCAGTCCGGAAACAGGACGGCGGGTCATGCAGCGTTATACGCAGCTCTATGAGTATCGGACTGAGGAAGCAGGACAGCCCTGGGAACTGATTATGGAGTATGAAAATGTGCCGTATCTGGGTAAAAACTGCGGAAATGCCCTGTGCTTTACGAGCCTTGGACTGGTGGGTATCAACTACCTGGATTCCAACAAAAATGACTACCAGTACTGGGTGGAGCAGTTGACAGCGCTGTACGGAAATCCCAATGAAACACGCAGCGGTTATTCCGCATGGAACAATTCTCCGGTTGGCGAGGGCACAATCATTTATGTGTTTGCTATGGAGGACGGTGTACAGATCTCGTTCTTTGCGGATGATACGGGCTCGGAGCTGGTATAACGGACAGGAGGCGGCGCAGAATGCCGGTGCCGATGAAGCACTTCAGACGGTCATCCGGCAGATCACAGACCGGGAAACGGGCAGCTTTATGCAGCGGGAGCCACCGAGGG
>JAFXOO010000270.1 GCA_017528675.1 Oscillospiraceae bacterium
GGCTTGGCGGCACATCTGCTTGCATCTTTTCCGTCATCTTGCACAGAAATTCCTTGCTGGGCGTCAGCCCAGCGGCGTCATTTCTATACAATCTGACGAAAAATCTGACTGCGCATCTGTACCACCAGCTCTGTGCGGTATTGCCTTAAGTTGTTGGCATTGGGGCGGGGAGCCCCCGCCGGCGAACCGCTGTCCGGAGCGAATGATTCATCACAAAGGAAACTGTTCTATGAAAATTCTGGAAATCAACCGGCAAAAGACCTATTTCGAGGTTCACACCGAGGACGGTGTCTATGAGCTGGACGGCGAGCTGATGCGCCGGAACGACATCCGGGAGGGTGCCGAGATCGACGGTGACCTGCTGCTTGAGCTGCATGACGAGTCCCGCTACAAAAGGGCATACAAGCGTGCCTGCTATCTGCTCGATGTGCGGGATTATTCCTATGTCATGCTCTACCGCAAGCTCATGCAGACCTACCAGGACAAGGCGCTCGTGCGCAGAGTGGTCGATCATCTTGCAGAATGCGGCATCATCAACGACCGCCGCTATGCCGGAAAACTGGCAGAATATCTCGTGGAACGCAAACGCTACGGCATCTTCCGTGCAAGGCAGGAAATGCTTTATCGTGGGCTCGACAAGGCGCTTGTCGAGGATGCGCTCGAAGGGCTGGAGGATACGGCAGAGGAGAATCTCCCGGCGGTGCTGGAGAAGAAATACGGCCGCATCCTGACCGACCCGAAGGACTACAAGACCCGTGAGAAGGTCATTGCCGGAATGGCACGCCTTGGCTACGATTTCCGCAGCGTTAAGGCGGCAATCGAGGATTATTTTGCCAGCTTGGAGGAAGAATAGGGGGTGCTGTCTTGCAGCAAAGCAGAAAGCCCGCAGCAGCGCTACTGCTCATGGGCATGCTTCTGTTCACCGGCTGTGTGCCGTCAGAAGTCAGGCAGGAAGCTGAAAACCGCAAAGCTGCCTATGAACAGGCATTTGAAAACAAGGTCAGGGCAGAATACGGCGAAAGCTGTGCCCTGCGCAAGGTGAAATGCCCGATTGCATCCAAAACTGCATCGGTCACACCGGAGATCACCTACTATGCCAGCGATTCTCTCACCGGGCAGATCCTTCTGGACAAAAAGCGCTATGATGCGGCATATAATCCCACGACGGATGTACTGCTCGACACCGTCCACACAGACGGCATCTGCAATACGGTCATCCGTGCTCTGCCCATTGACCAGGAACAGCTTGTCCGCACCAGTGTAACGGATACAGCATTTCTGGAACCGATGTTCCCCTCAGATACGGACACGCTCGACAAGGCGCTTGCACCGGGAAACGATGTCAGCCTGATTTTTCACATCATCACAAAAGAAGATCTGAGCACCTACAGGAACACGGATTTCAACAGCATCCCTGTGCTGCAAAAGCTGACACAGAATGCCCGCTACAGCCGTATCCAGATCATTTCGGTGAAGGATACGAACCGCATCGACTCCCTGACCGGGAAGCTCAATGTGCTGCAATTCTATCCCGGCCAGCACCCGTTTGTCACAAACGACAGACGGTCGTTCGGCCACGAACGGGGCACGGTAGATGCCTATGATCTGTACCATATCCGCAATGTCATTGTGCTTTCCCAGCCCCAGGATTATCAGCCGTACAGGGTGGAATTCTGTGAATAACAAAGGAGGTTTTTCCCATGGCGATTAAAGTCAGCCTTGTGTCACTCGGCTGTGAAAAGAATTTAGTAGATTCGGAGCGCATGCTCCGGAAGCTCCGGGATCACGGTTATGAGCTGGTGACGGAGTTCGGAGAATCGGACGTTGCCGTTGTCAACACCTGCGGCTTCATCCAGTCCGCCAAGGAGGAAGCGATTGAAACAATCCTCGAAATCGGCGCTCTGAAAAAAGAGGGCACCGTCAAGAAGCTCATTCTGACCGGCTGCCTGACCGAGCGCTACAAGGAGGAGGCCGCCGCCGAGTTTCCGGAAGCCGATGCCATTGTCGGCATCGGTGACGAGAAAGACATCGTGGACATCCTCGACAATGTCCTGCAAGAGGAACGTGTCGTGCACTTTGCGCCGAAAGCAGATGCCATGATGACCGGTGAGCGCATCCTTTCGACACTGCCGTTCTTCTCGTATCTCAAGATCGCAGAGGGCTGCTCAAACTGCTGCACCTACTGTGCCATTCCGATGATCCGTGGCAAATTCCGCAGTGTCCCCATGGAGGACGTCCTTTCAGAAGCGCAGTGGATGGCGGAAAACGGCGTGACCGAGCTCAATGTCATCGCCCAGGACACCACCCGCTACGGCGAGGATCTCTACGGTGAGAGCCGCCTGCCGGAGCTGCTGACGAAGCTCTGCGCCATTGACGGTCTGCGCTGGATCCGGGTGCTGTACTGCTATCCGGAGCGCATCACGGACGAGCTGATCAAAGTCATGGCAAGGGAGCCGAAGATCGTCAAGTATATCGACATGCCCATCCAGCACTGCAATGACGAAATTCTCTCCCGCATGAACCGCCCCTCCACCAAGGCAAAGCTCTATGAAGTGATCGGCAAGCTGCGCACTGCAATGCCGGACATTGTCCTGCGCACAACACTCATCACAGGCTTTCCCGGCGAGACAGAGGCACAGTTTGACGAGCTGGCGGAATTTGTGCAGGAAATCCGGTTCGCCCGCCTGGGCTGCTTCCCCTATTCGCAGGAGGACGGCACCAGAGCAGCTCAGTTTCCTGACCAGCTTGATGACGAGGTCAAGGCGCACCGTGCCGACATCCTCATGGAGCAGCAGGCAGAGATCAGCGCCGCCTATAACGAGCAGCAGCTCGGCACGGAGAAAACCGCCGTCGTTGAGGGCTTCGACAAGTGGGCGGAATGTTACTTCGGACGCACCGCCGCCGACGCGCCGGACATTGACGGCAAGGTGTTCTTCTCGTCGGA
>JAFXOO010000271.1 GCA_017528675.1 Oscillospiraceae bacterium
ATCAATGCGGATGAGATTGCGTTCATCATCGAACAGCGCCTCTGCGAGCGTCTTTGCAAGCTCGGTCTTTCCGACACCGGTCGGGCCGAGGAACAGGAACGAGCCGATCGGCCGGTTCGGGTCCTGGATGCCGGCACGGCTCCGGAGGATGGCTTCGCTGACCTTCGTCACAGCCTCGTCCTGCCCGATCACACGCTCATGCAGGATATCTTCGAGCCGCAGCAGCTTCTCCCGCTCGCCTTCCATCAGCTTTGCCACCGGGATGCCCGTCCAGCGGCAGATGATCTTGGCAATCTCCTCCGCTGTGACCTCACTGCGCAGGATGGACGCAGATGTGCCCTTTCCGGCGGCTGCCTCCTCCTCCGCAATCTGCTTCTGCAAATCCGGAATGCGGCCATATTTCAGCTCAGCCGCCTTGTTCAGGTCGTAGTCACGCTCGGCACGCTCCATCTCGGCAGTTGCCTGTTCGAGCTCCTCACGCAGCTTCTGCACCTTGGAAATGCCCGATTTTTCGTTCTCCCAGCGGGCTTTCATCTCGGCAAATTTGTCCCGCAGCTCTGCAAGCTCCTTCTGAATCTCGGAGAGATGCTCCTGCGAGATCTTGTCAGTCTCCTTTTTCAGGGCAGTCTCCTCAATCTCCAGACGAATCATCTGGCGGGAGATATCATCGAGCTCCTGGGGCATGGAATCCATCTCCGTGCGGATCATGGCACACGCCTCATCCACGAGGTCAATCGCCTTATCCGGCAGGAATCTGTCCGAAATATACCGGTCGGAAAGCGTTGCAGCGGCAAGGAGTGCGCCGTCATGGATCTTCACGCCGTGGAACACTTCATAGCGCTCCTTCAGACCACGCAGAATCGAGACAGTGTCCTCCACGGTCGGCTCCGGCACCATGACAGGCTGGAACCGGCGTTCGAGTGCCTGATCCTTTTCGATATACTGGCGGTATTCGTTCAGGGTCGTAGCACCGATGCAGTGCAGCTCACCTCTTGCAAGCATCGGCTTGAGGAGGTTGCCGGCATCCATCGCACCGTCCGTCTTGCCGGCACCGACGATGGTGTGCAGCTCGTCAATAAAGAGGATGATGCCGCCGTCGCTTTTCTTGATCTCCTGCAACACAGCCTTCAGGCGCTCCTCGAACTCACCCCGGTACTTGGCACCGGCAATCAGTGCGCCGAGGTCGAGGGAGAAGATCTTGCGCTCCTTCAGGGAGTCCGGCACATCGCCCCGCACAATCCGCAGCGCAAGCCCCTCTGCGATGGCAGTCTTGCCGACACCGGGCTCACCGATGAGGACGGGGTTATTCTTGGATTTTCTGGACAGGATGCGGATGACATTCCGGATCTCGCTGTCACGGCCGATCACGGGATCGAGCTTATTCTGGCGTGCAAGCTCCGTAAGGTCGGAGCCGTATTTGGTGAGGACATCGTAGGTATCCTCCGGATTTTCGCTGGTGACACGGGTATTGCCACGCACCTGCATCAGCGCCTTGAGGAACGCATCTTTCTCAATATGATACTGGTCGAGAATCTTTTTCAGCCGGGAATCGGGCTTTTCAATCAGGCAGAGGGCGATATGCTCCACAGAGACATAGTCGTCCTTCATCTTAGAAGCAAGCTGCTCAGCGGCAGTGAGGGCAACATCCACATCCCGTGAGACATAGACCTTGTCCGGCTCTCTGCCCGACCCGGTCACAGCGGGCATGCTGTCAATCGTGGACTGCAACGTCTGCCGCAGCGCTGCGGTATCCGTGCCGAGCTTTTGCAGCATCTGCCCGATCAGGCCGTTTTCCTGCTGCACCAGGGCACTGAACAGGTGCACCTGCTCAATCTGCTGGCTCTGCGCTGCAATGGCGATGCTCTGCGCTGTCTGGATGGCTTCCAGCGATTTCTGGGTGAATTTCTGTGCATTCATACTGTTGACCTCCTTATTTGAAATGGGGCGCTATTTGAAATGGGGCGCTGCCTCATACCCTGCCAGAGGGCTCTGCCCTCTGGACTCCTGCGAGGGCTCCGCCCCTCGACCCCGCTCGCTTTTTGAAAAAGCGAGGGAAAACAGGTTTTGGGACTTTTGAGGATTATGGGTTATGGCGATACCGCACAGAGCTGGTGGTACAGATGCGCAGTCAGATTTTTCGTCAGATTGTATAGAAATGACGCCGCTGGGCTGACGCCCAGCAAGGAATTTCTGTGCAAGATGACGGAAAAGATGCAAGCAGATGTGCCGCCAAGCC
>JAFXOO010000272.1 GCA_017528675.1 Oscillospiraceae bacterium
AGGCATTGGAAATGCCGGAGCCGATTTCATCCTTGTACTTGTAGATGCCGTAGGCTGCGGCACCGAGAGCCATCACAGCACCGCCGATGGCTATACCTACGCCGCTGCCGTTAAGAGTCTTGGTGACATTCGCTTCTGCATCGCCAAGGACAGCCCGGTAACCATCGCCGGTTATCTTGTTACCGTATGCATCAAAATAATTGAAAAAAGCGTCATACCATTTGCCGCCTGCGGCTTCCTCCAGCTCGTCCTCGGAGAGCTCACCGCCGTTTGCGAGCTTTTCAAGCTGCTCCTCGGAAATCTTGCCGTCAGCGACAGCGCCGACCATTTCCTTCATCAGCTCAATTTCGGTCAGGCTCATCACGATGCCCTTGCCGGCAAAGAGCTTCTGCACGGCTTCCTCATTCTCTGCCTCGATGCAGGACTTCACGAATGCCTCATCGGCCATGGCAGCCTTGATCTGTTCCAGTTTCTCGTTCATGCGATTTCCTCCTTGTTTACCAGCGTGTGATGTTGTCCTTCACCCAGCCGTAAGCAGTGCTTGCACCTTCTGCGATATCGTCCTTGAACTTGTAGATGCCGTAAGCCGTTGCGCCGACCACTGCCACACCGCCGACCACACCGCCAACTAAAGCGCCCACAGCTTTACCGTTCAACGTTTTTGTCAACCCATTCGATATATTGGAATGGATCCATCTTTCGTAATATTCTCTGGTTACTTCATCGCCGTATTGGGCGTATTTGTACAGGTCGAAGCCGCCTGCGACTTCTTCCAGCTCCTCCTCCGAGAGCTTGCCGCCCTCTGCGAGCTTGTTGAGCTGTTCCTCGGAAATCTTGCCGTCAGCCACGGCGCCGATCAGTTCCTTCATCATTTCGATTTCGGTCAGGCTCATCTCGATGCCCTTGCCGGCAAAGAGCTTCTGTACGGCTTCTTCGTTCTCTGCTTCGATGCAGAACTTGACAAACGCCTCGTCAGCCATGACAGCTCTGATCTGTTCTGTCTTTTCGTTCATGGTGATTCTCCTTTTCCGGTGTTACCAGCGGGTGATAGTGTCCTTGACCCAGTTGTAGCTTGTTACAGCGCCGGTTGTGACACCGCCGACCACATCTAACCCGCATTCCTGGGCGACGGCAACGGCGCCGACAGCACCAACGACAACGGCGCCCGCAATGCCTGCCTTGGAAAGGCCGGTAAGGGACGAGGTGACGTTCTGGTTTGTACCCAGATGCTTCAGTATGTTTGCGTCCCATGCAAGTATGCGGTGACCATTGTCGTAGTAGTGTACGAAATAGTCCAGCAATCCCTGTCCGCCTGCCGCCTGCTCCAGCTCGTCCTCGGAGAGCTCGCCTTCCTGCGTGAACGCTCTGAGATCTTCCATGGTGATCTTACTGTCAGCAACAGCGCTGACCGTTTCCTTCATCAGCTCGATTTCGGTGAGGCTCATCTCGATGCCCTTTCCGGCAAAGAGCTGCTGCACGGCTTCCTCGTTCTCTGCCTCGATGCAGGACTTGACAAACGCCTCATCGGCCATGACAGCTCTGATCTGTTCTGCTCTGTCATTCATTCTGCGTTTCCTCCTCGTGTAAGCAGCGGACAAAGTACCGCCATACCGGCGTTACCAGCGGGTGATGTTGTTTTCAACCCACTTCCACGAATCGTCCCATGCGCTCTTGACCTTATCAGCGTTCATGGCGCCGTAGATCGACAGGGCGATGCCGCCTGCCACCAGACCGGTCATGCCGAGCGCCTTCAGGTGCACGGAGAGAGGACAGTCACCGATCATGACGCCGCCTGCTGCCTGCTCCAGCTCGTCCTCGGAGAGCTCGCCGTCCTTTGCAAGTGCTTCAAGCTGCTCCTTGGTGAGACTGCCGTCTGCCATGCCGGAAACCATCTCTTTGAACAGGTCAAGCTCCGCCTGGCTGATCTCAATGCCCTTGCCGGCAAAGAGCTTCTGCACGGCTTCCTCGTTTTCTGCTTCAATGCAGGACTTTACAAATGCCTCATCGGAAAGGACAGCTTTGAGCTGTTCTGCTTTTTCGTTCATAGATACTTCCTCCTTGTGTGAATCAGATGTGCCGGTCTGTAAGCCATGCTGTTACCAGCGGGTGATGTTCTCCTTCACCCAGTTGAAGGCTGTTTCGCATCCATCGGAGACCTTTTCAAATTTGACTGCGGCAAGGATTGACAGGCCGATGCCGCCTGCGATCAGACCGGTGATGCCGAGCGCTTTCAGGTTGTCAGCAAGCGGAAGACCGTTCAGCGTGATGCCGCCTGCTGCCTGCTCCAGCTCGTCCTCGGAGAGCTCACCGCCCTTTGCAAGGGTTTCAAGCTGCTCCTTGGTGATGCTGCCGTCTGCCATGCCGGAAACCATCTCTTTGAACAGTTCGAGTTCCGTCTGACTGATCTCAATGCCCTTGCCGGCAAAGAGCTTCTGCACAGCTTCCTCGTTCTCTGCTTCAATGCAGGACTTTACAAATGCCTCATCGGAAAGGATTGCCTTCAGTTGCTCGAATTTCTTTTCCATAGGGTTTTCTCCTCCTTTGATCTGCTTACCATCTGCCGGATGCCATCGCACGGCACCATTTATAAGCGCCTACGCCAACGGTTGCAACCGCAGTCACGGCAAATGTGCATGCCAGTCCGAACTCGATCATGCCGCCGATCTCCGCACCGCTGATGCCGCCTGCAACCAGTTCCAGTGCATCGTCGTCAAGCTCATCGCTCTGGAGCTTTTCAAGCGTGCTCAGATCGGTCTGTCCGTCAGCGACCTTGCTCAGCAGGGTTCCGGCTGCACGGATTTCCTCGGCGCTCATTTCAACGCCCTTGTCGGCAAGAAGCTTCTGTACTTCTTCCTCGCTCCCCGCCTCAAGCAGGGTGTTGACGAATGCCTCGTCGGAAAGGACTGCCTTGAGCTTTTCATTTCTCTCATTCATGGGATTTCCTCCTGACTATGTGTTAAGGCAATACCGCACAGACAAGCCGACAGGCGGGCTTTGTGCGGTGTTGCCTTGATTTTTTTACCAGCGGCTTGTGATCTTTTCCTTGCACCATTCGTAGCCGGACACGGCTCCCTCCTTGATTCCGCCGATCACATCCACGCCGCTTGCCTGTGCAATGATGCCGCCCACAGTGATGACACCGAGCGCAATGGTGGCATAACCACCGGGAGCCAGCGACCGGGTACCATCGAAAATAGTCGGATCCGTGAATTGCTTGTCGGCGAGGTAAGCTGCCTTGCTGATCTTGCCTCCGGCACCATTAAAGTAATTGAAGAAGAAATCGCCGCCTGCTGCACCCTCCAGCATCTCCTCGGTAAGCTCACCGCCGTTTGCGAGGGTATCAAGGTGCTTCTCGGTGATGTCACCGTCGGCAACGCCTTCGATCATTTCCTTCATGATTTCGATTTCGTTCAGGCTCATCTCGATGCCCATGCCGGCAAAGAGCTGCTGTACGGTTTCTTCATCCTCTGCACTGAGGCAGGCGATGACAAAGTCCGGATTTTTCAGGACTGTTTCTAACTGCTTGCGCTTTTCTTCCATGATGTCCTCCGTTCTGATTACCAGCGTCTGATCTGGTCGGCTACCGCAGTACTGTGTGTGCTGCGGCTTTTTGGCTTTTTCTTGCTTGCTACATAAGCGGTCATCGCAAACATACCGAGGATGATTCTGGTGACGCCCGATGCCTCCTCCGGCAGCTTTTCGGCAAGTTCCTCTGCTTCGAGGAACTTCTCAAGCTGCTCCTGCGATGCCGTGCCGGTTTCCTTGAGGATGAACAGCTCCTTGAGCAGTTCCACATCCGTCAGCCGCAGATCCAGACCTCTGTCTGCACAGAGCTTCTGGACGGCTTCGGCATTTTCGGCACCGAAACAGGTATGGACGAAATCCTCGTCCCGGAGAAGGGTGTTGAGCAGTTCGGCCTGTTCGTTCATAGTTGAGTCCTCCTGCGTTATCGGAAATGCGATTACCAGCGGGTGATGTTGTCCTTCACCCACTTATAGCCGGTCTTGACGCCTCCGGCAACATCGACGCCGATGGCCGTGCCAAAGTGTAACGTTGCCGTTACCGCAGCAGCAATGCCGAATCCTACCTGAAGCAAGGTCACGCCGTCTTTTCCGGCAGACATGCTGAGCTTGGCGAACTTGCTCGACAGCGGGTCGCCGCTGCGCAGGTAATCGAGAATGCCGCCCAGGTTGATGCCGCCTGCGGCTTCGGCAAGCTCGTCCTCGGAAAGCTCACCGCAGTTTGCGAGCTTTTCAAGCTGCTCCTCGGTGATCTGACCGTCTGCAACGGCACAGAGCATCTCCTTCATGAGCTCGATTTCTTCCAGGCTCATTTCAATGCCCTTGCCGGCAAAGAGCTTCTGCACGGCTTCTTCATTTTCAGCTTCAATGCAGGAATTGACAAACGTCTCATCGGCCATGGCGGCTTTGATCTGTTCGATTTTCTCATTCATTGCAGTACAGCTCCTTTTGTCTGATTATCGCTTACCAGCGGGTGATATTCTCCTTGACCCAGCCGTAGGCAGTCTTTGCACCGGATGCGATTTCATCCTTGTACTTGTAGATGCCGTAAGCCGCAGCGCCGATTGCTGCCACACCGGCGACAACAACGCCCCAGCCGGTACCGGTGAGGGATCTGGTAGGATTACTGCCCGCCGTACCAACGACATCCCGATAAACGTCACCATCAATCGGATTACCGAGTGTGGAAGTATAATTGAAAAACACGTCATACCATTTGCCGCCTGCGGCTTCCTCCAGCTCGTCCTCGGAGAGCTCACCGCCGTTTGCAAGCTTGTCGAGCTGCTCCTCGGTGATCTGACCGTCAGCAGCGGCGATGACCATTTCCTTCATCAGCTCAATTTCGGTCAGGCTCATTTCAATGCCCTTGTCGGCAAAGAGCTTCTGCACGGCTTCTTCATTTTCTGCCTCGATGCAGGACTTGACAAATGCCTCATCGGCCATGGCAGCTTTGATCTGTTCGATTTTCTCATTCATTTTAGTATTTCTCCTTTTGTCAGATTACCGCTTACCAGCGGGTGATATTGTCCTTGACCCAGCCATAGGCACTGGAAATGCCGGAGCCGATTTCATCCTTGTACTTGTAAATGCCGTAGGCTGCGGCACCGATTGCTGCCACACCGGCGGCAACACCGCCGATCACAACGCCCCAGCCGGCACCGGACAGCGATTTTGTTAAATTTTGCGTTAAACCGCCGTTGACAAACATGTTGTAATCTTCCTTGCATATTACATCTTTAAAATGGGTGTATTTGAACATGTTGAAGCCGCCTGCGGCTTCCTCCAGCTCGTCCTCGGAGAGCTCGCCGCCGTTTGCAAGCTTGTCGAGCTGCTCCTCGGAGATTTCGCCCTCAGCAACGGCGCCGACCATTTCCTTCATCAGCTCAATTTCGGTCAGGCTCATTTCAATGCCCTTGTCCGCAAAGAGCTTCTGCACGGCTTCTTCATTTTCTGCCTCGATGCAGGACTTCACAAACGCCTCATCGGCCATGGCAGCTTTGATCTGTTCGGTTTTCTCATTCATTGCGATACAGCTCCTTTTGTCAGATTACCGCTTACCAGCGGGTGATATTCTCCTTGACCCAGCCGTAGGCACTGGAAATGCCGGAGCCGATCTCATCCTTGTATTTGTAGATGCCGTAGGCCGCAGCGCCGACTGCTGCCACACCGGCGGCAACACCGCCGATCACAACGCCCCAGCCGGCAGTGCTCAGCGATTTCGTTAAACCCTTAAAACCGTGGCTGAGATACTCTTCGTAATCTTCCTTGCATATGTAATCTTTAAAATGGGTGTATTTGAACAGGTTGAAGCCGCCTGCGGCTTCCTCCAGCTCGTCCTCGGAAAGCTCGCCGCCGTTTGCAAGCTTGTCGAGCTGCTCCTCGGAGATTTCGCCTTCAGCGACAGCGCCGACCATTTCCTTCATCAGCTCAATTTCGGTCAGGCTCATCTCAATGCCCTTGTCCGCAAAGAGCTTCTGCACGGCTTCTTCATTCTCTGCCTCGATGCAGGACTTGACAAATGCCTCGTCGGCCATAGCAGCTTTGATCTGTTCGATTTTCTCATTCATTTTAGTACAGCTCCTTTTGTCAGATTACCGCTTACCAGCGGGTGATATTCTCCTTGACCCAGCCATAGGCATTGGAAATGCCGGAGCCGATTTCATCCTTGTATTTGTAAATGCCGTAGGCGCCGGCACCTAAAAGTACGATGCCGCCGATGACAGCGCCGGCAACTC
>JAFXOO010000273.1 GCA_017528675.1 Oscillospiraceae bacterium
GTGCAGCAAACTATGAACAGGCTGATACTATGAAGCCTATTCTTCACAGCAAGATACCGCTGCCACGAAACAAACTGCGTTTAGGCAACACCAGCTCTGTGCGGTGTTGCCTTAAACTGTTTAGTGAAACTGTTTAGTGGCTTTTTCGTATTGACATATTTCGGTATCATCTGCTATAATGGAAGAAAGGATTGTAGAAATATGGATGACGACCTGTGTGAGCTATTGGAGAGCATCGTCCCGGAAAATCTTTGAAACTAAGGAGGAAAACCTGCATGAGAATCGCAGTCCCATATCTGGGCGGCACTCTGGAACTCAAAAAAGAGAGCAGAGGGTGCAGTTTTGCCGGATGACCATGTCGGAAATCATCGTACAAGGCATCGGATTTGCCGCTGTTGCGGCATTTATCCTGTCCTATCAGATCAAATCGAACCGCTGGCTGTTTTTGCTCCAGCTCATCGGCTCGGCGCTTTTTTGTCTGCAATTCTTTCTGCTGGATGCGTTCAGCGGGTGTCTCAGTCTGGCGGTCAATATCCTGCGCAATGCGCTGATGATGAAATACAATGACTGGAAATGGGTGCGGTGGAAGGGCTGTCCTGTCATCATCGCAGTTCTGTTTTCCGTCATTCTGATCTTCACCTGGAACGGCCCGGTCAGCCTGCTTGCATTTATCGCATCGGTGTCCAGCACCTTTGTGTACTGGACGAACAGCCCCCGCAATATCCGTCTGGTCAATCTTGTCTGCGCATCGCCTTGCTGGCTGATCTACGATGTGATTGTGCATTCATGGGGCGGACTGCTGAGCGAGTCGATCACGCTGATCTCGATTCTGGTGTCCATCATCCGATTCGGGTGGAAGGGGCTGGAGGAGGACAGCAGCATAAAATCTCAGACACGAGGTGAATTCAAATGAAACCCATAGTTCTTATAATCGCTGCACTATGCCTGTTCCTGACATCCTGCGGCACTGATACAACACCCGCACAGCAGCCGGACGATCATGCAACAGAGCAGACTGCTCCCGCCGCAAGTGTCTGCAAGGCAGCGGTCACAGAGGTCAACGGCAATACCATTCTCGTAAAGCCGATTGACGGCTCATGGGAACTGAGCTCTGCTGATCAGTTTTCCTTGTCAGCATCTCTGCTTGATGAGGGAGTCAGTCCGGCTGTTGGCATGACACTTGAGATTACCTATGATGGCGGCGTACTTGAGACCTATCCGGCACAGTTTGGCAATATTCAGAAGGTCACTGTTCTGTCTGAACCTTCAATTACGCCGCCTGCCGATCAGGGAACACTGATGAACGATCTTGACTATGAGATCTCTACCGGAGATTCCTATAATTCGCAGTATAAGCAGCGTGGGTATTGTATTGATGTTGTAAACAACAAGTATCAATACACCATATGCAGCGGCGAGCGTTCCACCGGAGGATATGGAATCAAGATCAAAGGGCTTACCTGCCTGGACTGCGGCACGGTGATCGTGACCGTAGAGGAAACGGCGCCGGATCCTGATATGGTGGTCACAGAAGCGTTTACCTATCCGAACTGCGCAATCACATTCTCTCATGAACCACCTGACGGTATCATCATCCAGACCGCAAACGGAACAGAATTTGAACGCCTTGATACGGCGGATGAGCCTTGAAGCAGAAAGGAAAGCAGCGATGAAACAATTTGTGGAAGTACATTATTTTGTGAAAGACGGAAAGCGTGGCGAATTCTACAGGGCGATCATGGAAAGCGGCATCGCAGCAGCGTCACGGGCAGAGGCGGGTAACGAGAAATACGACTACTATCTCAGCCCCGAAAATGAGAATGAGCTGCTGCTCATTGAACTGTGGGCATCCGCTGAAGCCGTAACGGAACATTCGCAGACACCGCATTTTAGGGCACTTGGTGAGCTGAAACAGGAATATGTGACAGATACGGCA
>JAFXOO010000274.1 GCA_017528675.1 Oscillospiraceae bacterium
GTTGGTGGAATACGCCTCGCAGAGCGGGTTAAATGCCGCCCCGATCAGATATGCTTTCACAACGTAATAGTCCGGAATGTCTGTTGGGACGGTGAAGGTGCAGGTCTGGTTCTGGTCTGCCGGGGTACCATCATCTGCGGGCTCAGCAGGGGAGACCTCAGCATTGAGACTCGCATACATCTGTGTCTCGTCATCGGAATAGAATGCCAGCACGAGATCTGCCTTGACCGGCGTATAATACGAGACATCGGCCTTTCCGTCCTCGATGACAATGCCCGTCACACCGGCAGAACCGTCATATTCTCCGGCATCCTCCACGGGATCCGGCTGCGATGCATCGAGCATGAGCTGTCCGAGGGAGTTTTCAGCAGTCATGGAAAGATCACTGTTGGTTCCGGTCTCGGATGCAGGTTCCTCAACGGCTTTTGCGGGAAGTATACCCGTCAGCAGCGTGACGCTCATCGCCGCAGCGGTCAGGGCGGATAGGATCTGTTTGAATGGTTTCATGATCGTGCCTCCTTCTGGAGTAATTTCCTCTGCTTCTATTGTAGCATAATACGAGGCTTTTGGCAAGAATTTATTGTAAAAATCTTGAATGATCAGGCAAAACATGTTATAATTATTCATAATAAAAGAAGCAAAAGTGGAGGACGCTATGATCCAGTATACTATAAATAGTAGAGTTGTCTCTCTATTCTCAGCAAACACAAAAGCCCCCTGTGTCTGGTTGAACACCTTTTCACAGGAGGCAGAAGAAGTTTGGAATGCGTGTCGGGAGCTAAAGTCACCGCCATTCACACTGGCGGCGATACAGATAGATGACTGGAACGTGGCGTTGTCCCCGTGGCCGGCAAAGACGGTTTTCAAGGGTGAGCAGGATTTTGCAGGTCAGGCGGATGCCTATTTGCAGGAGCTGACCGGCTGTATCATTCCGAAGATCACGGAGCTGCTACACGAAAAGCCGCAGTATCATGCGATAGCGGGGTATTCGATGGCAGGTCTGTTTGCGGTCTATGCATTGTACCGGACACAGGTGTTCTCCCGAGCTGCATCGGCTTTCGGTTCACTCTGGTATCCGGGATTTCTGGAATATGCGCAGACGCATGAGCTTGCTGTAAAACCAGAAGCGGTCTATCTATCGCTTGGAGATAGGGAGCGCCGTACCAGAAATCCGATTATGGCGACTGTGCAGGAGCGGATAGAATCGCTCTATCGGCTATTCTCAGACCAACAGATCCCAGCAACATTTGAAATGAATCCGGGGAATCATTTTCAGGATCATGCTCTTCGGATGGCAAAAGGGATCCAATGGATGCTGGGGCAGGGGAACAGAAACGATCTTCCGATATCTTAGGGATATTTCAGCGGTCAGCATTTCTGCAATAGATAGCGCCCTCCCGACGGGAGGGCAGCTTTGTACTATGAGGTTCATGGCTGCAATCTTGAAACCAACGGCTCACTTCCGCAGCACTTCACGCTTTAAGTATGCAAGGTCGAAGACATCCACATCATCATCCTGATCCAGATCTGCCGCATTGCTGTCAGTAAGACGGGTTCCTGGCACTGCAAGCAGCCATTTCTGCAACAGGATCAGATCCAGGACATCGCACACATCGTCTGCGTTCACATCACCTATCAGAGCGCCGGTCTGCGAAGGGGCGGTAAGCGCAGCGATCTCAGCCGCTGTCAGTGCCTGACGGTATACCGCAAGGTGATCCACGGCACCGCTGAAATAGGCATCCTCCTCGTAGAGGGACTTTCCGAGATAGCAGACCTGATTCTTTCCCATATCGGCTGCATGCGTGGTCAGCGTCGGTTTCTCCGCCACAAGATTTCCATCAATATAGAGCCTTGCCGTCGATCCGTTGACAGAAATGGCATACCGGTGCCATTTTGTCCCGTCCAGATCATACCGCAGCCCGGTCTCGCCGCGCCAGGTATCGACAGTCGTCTGAAAACGGAAATGATCCTTTGCAATTTTGAAAAAGAGATACTTGTCCCGATCCTGCCCGGAGGTGAATGTGAAGAAATCACCGTCAGAATCAGAGCGTGCATCCATGATGACAGTATAGTCCTGGCATCCGTCCAGAAGTCCGTCTGGGAGTGCCCCGTAAGTACCCGCAGATCCATTGAGCAGGAGAATGCTGCCCTTTTCCGGATCCTGCGCCAGTGCTGCCTGGCCGCTGAGCAGCATGTCGCCGCCGTTTCCGCTTAGATCCGGGACAGCGGTACCGTTTACAGTCTCAAAATCATATTCGACTGCCGGCATCGGTAATTCTGCCTTCTGTACCGGTGTGCCATAGATCCGCACCTCATACACTCTCGGCGTATACCAGTTATTATTCGGATTATTATGCGGCACAGCACTGGTCACATTGAGCCGAACATATCTTGCTCTGCCGGTGAGCATGTCGCTGTTGAATCCATAGGTGTTGCTGATGGTATCATCAGTTTTATCGGTTCGGTCAAGCAGCCTGGTCCAGGTGATGCCGTCTGTGCTGCCTTCGACAGTGTAGGTATAATACGCCTCCGAGCCTTTTACGATATTCCAGGACGTCTGGATATTCGCAAGTTCACATACCTGCTCCAGGTCGATCTGCAGATAGAACGGCCATTTTTTATGATCCTCATCTGCTATGAACGAGTTGTTGTAATTCCCGTCCACCACGCGGTATGGCGGATATTTCGGATCGGCAGCAATGGAAGCAGCGGCAGGTTTGTCCTGCGAAAGCAGCTCCCCTTGCTGTACCGGATACAGATCACCTGTCGATGTGCTGTACATGAATGAAGGACAGTAGTCATAGAATGCAAAGCCGTTATCGAAATACAACGGACAGAGGGTCGTTCCGCTTGTGCCTGTTCCCTTGACCCACCGGTATGCGTGCATCAGATAATTGCGGTCTTTCAGATTGACGATCCAGCCTGACTGCGAGGAAAATGTGGAGGTGTTTCCGATCATGCGCAGATCGCTCCAGTCGCCGTACAGATCATCCGTCACGCTGTAGGCGCCGCTGGAAGGGTACCAGCCTGCCGCCTGGGATGTGAAAAGGAAGTAGTAGCCGTTACGCTTGATCAGGTTCGGAAATTCACGGTACTGATCCTCAAATAGTGTTGTGACGATCTCCGTGACACCGCTGTAATCGTCCGTCATCCGGAAGATATACATGGTGGCATTGGCGCCCTGTCCCGGTTTGTTGGCAGCAGCGATCAGATAGCCGGCATTGTCGTCATCAAAAAAGATCGCCATATCCCGTACCTGGATCCCCAGCGGATTATATACATGATGTACGGTGAAGCTGCCGCCCGGTGTACCGGTGATGACAAGCGCCTTACCGTCATTGTATCCGCTTGGCTGTTCCCAGTGAGCCCAGACAACGACCGTGTTTTTGGCGGCAACATAGTCGATATGCACCGACTCGATCTTACAGGAGGCAAGATCAGCATTCTGCGTGGAATCGGCAACATTCCGCTCGTTTCCGAAGCGGCGGCCGTCATTTGAAGTCGTTTCCGCCAGATAAATATCATTCGACCCGGGATGACTTTTCAGGGAATAGCTGTAGTAGGTGTCACCTACCCGGTAACCGCTTGTCTCATACACGAGACTGCTCCCTTTCTGGTTGTCATACGTATTCAGCCCCTGCGGCAGAGCCGATGGTTCCAGTGTTTTCACGGAAGAATACAAGGTTTGCGTATCTGTTGTCACGGCAAGCTGGTAGTAATAGGTCTTTCCAAGCTCCATGCTGTTATCATCCCAGGACGTTCCGCCGCCCTGATAAA